>NZ_JAKFFD010000219.1:0-6783 GCF_036675385.1 Pseudarthrobacter sp.
TCCGAGGCCATGGCCGATCAGGACGTGGCGGAAGATGTGCGGGCCGTCCTGGAGGAAACCAAGCAGCTCCTTGTGGCCAAGCACGGCTTCAACAACGACGAGCAGGAAGCCTACGTCCAGAAGATCCTGGTCCGTTTCTCCAACCCGCACCTGCCGGACACCGTGAACCGGGTGGGCCGCGCCCCCATGCGCAAGCTCAGCCGGCATGAACGGTTCATCGGCCCCGCGGCTGAACTCGCCGAACGCGGGATCGTGCCCGAGGCGCTGCTGGGTGCCATCGCCGCGGCCCTGCGCTTCACGGACCCCGCCGACGCCGAGGCCACCGAACTCGCGCAGATCCTGGCTTCGTCGTCGCCTGCCGACGCCACAGCCAGGATTACCGGGCTGGCACCGGAGCACCCGCTGTTTGCGGCGGTGTCCACGCTGGTGGAGGAACGCCAGGCGGAAGGGGCGAAGGCGCCGGCCTGACCCCCACCGGCCTGACCCCCACCGCACGCACCCACCCCCAGGACGCTCTCTCACTCAATGTGGGGTTTCGAGCAACCCTCTCGCAGATAATGCGGTTTTTTGGCCAACGCTCTCTCACCTGGATGAGAGAGCGTTGGCGTTTAAGGCACCGAAAGTGAGAGAGGGTCTCGGAGGGATAGGTTCGCAAGCCTTGTGGAATGCTGGGGAGATGACCACGAACCCCGGTGCCCTGACCGCCTTGCTGACTGCCGACGTCGACGGCGGGACCTTCCGCCTCAGGCACGCCGTGTCCGGGGACCTGCCCGCCATTGTGGCGCTGCTGGCCGACGATTCCCTCGGCGCCAGCCGAGAACTGGGCCACGACATGGCGCCGTACGAGCGGGCCTTCGAAGCGATCGACGCCGACCCGTGCCATTTGCTGGTGGTGGGCGAGCACGTGCCGGCCGGGGCGGCTGACGGCCGCGTCGTGGGCACCTTCCAGCTGAGCTTCCTGCCCGGCATCTCGCGGCAGGGCTCCTGGCGCTCGCAGCTTGAGGCGGTCCGTGTGGCGGGCAGCCTTCGTGGCCAGGGCCTGGGAAACCTGATGGTGGGGTGGGCGATCGAGGAATCGAGGCGCCGCGGCTGCACGCTGATGCAGCTGACCACACACAAGTCGCGGACAGCCGCCCATCGGTTCTACGAGCGGCTCGGCTTTGACGCCAGCCATGAGGGCATGAAGCTTACTCTCTGACCCGGCGTCAGGCCTTCTTAGAACCCTTGGGCACAAACAGCGTCTCGGCCTGCTCCAGGGACATGCCGTTGGTCTCCGGCACCTTGAACATCACAAAGAAGAACGACGCCGCCGCGAACAGCGCGTACATGGCGTAGGTCAGCGGCAGGGAAGCCGCGGCCATCACGGGGAAGCTGAGCGTGATGGCAAAGTTGGCCACCCACTGCGCGGCTGCGGCCAGGCCCAAGGCGCGGGCACGGATCCGGGACGGGAAGATCTCACCAAGGAGGACCCAGACCAGCGGGCCCCAGGAAGCGCCGAAGCTGACCACAAAGATGTTGGCCGCCACGAGGGCCACCGGACCCCAGGCGCCCGGCAAGGAGATCTCGGAGCCTGAACCCACGGCGGCGGAGAACGCCAGCGCCATGGTGCCCAGTGAGACCGCCATGCCGATGGACCCGGCCAGGAGAATGGGGCGGCGGCCGATCCGGTCCACCAGTGCGATGGCCACGAGTGTCACCAGGATGTTGGTGATGGAGGTTGCCACCGAGATGGTGAGCGAGTCCTTCTCCTGGAAACCGACGGCCTTCCACAGCGTGGTGGAGTAGTAGAAGATCACGTTGATGCCAACGAACTGCTGCAGGACCGAGAGGACGATGCCCACCCAGACCACTGCCTGCAGGCCGAACGTCTTGCCGCGGAGCGAGCCCTTCTGGCCGGACAGCTTGTCCTCTTCGATGGCGTCCTGGATCTCGCGGATGTGCCGGTCGGTGTCCTCGGACGGGGCGATGGAGTCGAACACCTTGCGGGCTTCGTCTTCCTTGCCCTGGAACACCAGGAACCGCGGGGATTCCGGGAGGGTGTAGGCGATCCAGCCGTAGACCACGGCGGGAACCGCTGCGGCGAGGAACATCCAGCGCCAGGCTTCCAGCCCGAGCCAGAAGGCCTGGTCCGCGCCGCCGGCGGTGGTGGCGAAGAGCGCGTCGGACAGGAGTGCGGCGAAGATACCGGTGGTGATGGCCAGCTGCTGCAGCGACGCCAGCCGGCCACGGACCTGCCGCGGGGAAATCTCGGAAATGTAGGCCGGCGCAATCACCGACGCGAGGCCGATGCCCAGGCCGCCCACCAGACGCCAGAAGATCAGGTCCCAGACGCCGAAGGCGAAGCCGGTTCCGATGGCGCTGACCAGGAACAGCACCGCGCCCAGCTTCATGGCGGGGATGCGGCCGTAGCGGTCGGCGACTTTGCCAGCGAGGAAGGCGCCTGCCGCGCAGCCCAGCAGGGCGATGGCCACGGCGAAGCCGGTCACGGCCTCGGAAAGCGCGAACTCATCCTTGATGGCATCCACTGCACCGTTGACCACGGAGGAGTCGAAGCCGAACAGGAATCCGCCCACCGCGCCTGCGAGTGCCAGCCAGATCACCCGCTGCGGGATCTTGGCGGTGGTCTGCTCCTTGGCGGTGGACATGGTGCTCCCTGGGTTTGGGGGTCGGGTGGATGCGGTGCGGACGTCGTCGGCTGCGGTACCGGCTCGGATGGCCGGCGCACACGCGCTAAACAGTGTGGCACGTCACCGCCCGCCGTTCCACTTGCGACTTGTACCCTCCGAAACAGAAAGACGACGACGGCGGGGTGTGCCGCCGCCGTCGTCTGTCTGTTTCAGGGGAGGCGGCTTAGTGGGCCGCCACGGCAGCTGCGTTTCCCTGCGGGGCCAACTTCGGATCCGTCAGCTTCTTGTTAGGCAGGGCGAAGCTGATCAGGAACGCGATCCCGGTGAGGACGGCTGCGGTGATCATCACGGTGTCGATCGCGTACGCGAAGCCCTCCGTAATGGGCCGGGTGAGCACGCTGTTGGCGGAGTGGAGCCAGCTGGTGTCATTGAGCGATTCGTCCGACGCGCCGTTCTGGAAGAACTCGTAGAGCTTGGCGTTGGCGGGGTCCGCCGCCACCGCCGGGTCGCGCAGCACGGCCTGGTAGTCGGAGCTGGCCATGGCTGACTTCATGGTGTCGGCGATCCGGCTCGCGGCCAGGCTGAACAGCATGGAGATGAACACAGCCGTGCCTACCGCCCCGCCCATGGACCGGAAGAACGCCGCGGAGGAGGTGCCAACGCCCATGTCCTTCGGGGGAACGGAGACCTGCATGGCCAGCGTGAGCGGCTGCATGCAGAAACCCAGGCCCATGCCGAAGAACACGGCGATCACGCCGGGAACCCAGAGGCCCGTGTCCACGCCCAGGGCCAGTCCCATGACCAGCGCGGCGACGGTGAGGATGCCAGTACCCACGATGGGGAAGATCCGGTACGTGCCCGACGCCGAAATGGTGCGGCCCGCCGTGATGGAACCGGTCAGGATGCCCAGGGTGAAGGTGATCATCATCAGGCCGGCTTCCGTGGGTGTGAGCCCTTTGACCAGCTGCAGGTACATGGGCAGCATGGCGATGGCGCCGAACATGCCGATGCCGATGATGAAGTTCAGCAGCGAGGACAGGCCAAAAGTAGCGTTCCGGAAGAGCCGGAGCGGGATCAGGGCGTAGTCTCCGGCGCGCTTTTCAGCCAGCAGGAACCAGATGATGCCCACCGCGCCCAGGCCGTAGCAAAGGAAGGAGTTGAGCGACGCAAAGCCCCAGCCGCGGCCCTGTTCCGCCACCAGCAGCAGCGGGACGATGGCGAGCGTGATGGCGGCCGCGCCGAAGTAGTCGATCTTCTGCTTCACGTGCTTGGCCGGCAGGTGCAGGAACATAAACACCACGGCCAGGGCCGCCAGGCCGATGGGCAGGTTGATGAAGAACACCCAGCGCCAGCCGTCAAAGCCCAGGATGTTGGCCGACCCTGCGAACGCACCGCCCACCACCGGGCCGAGCACGGAGGAGACGCCGAACACCGACATAAAGTAGCCCTGGTACTTGGCCCGGTCCTTGAGGGACACGATGTCGCCGATGATGGTCAGCGCGAGGGCCAGCAGGCCGCCGGCGCCCAGGCCCTGGACGCCGCGGGCGATGGCCAGTTCGGTCATGGAGTGCACTGAGCCGGCGTAGAGCGAGCCGATCAGGAAGATGACGATGGCGATCAGGTACAGCGGACGGCGGCCGAAAATGTCGCTCAGCTTGCCGTACAGCGGCGTGCTGACCGTGGACGTGATGAGGTAGGCGGTGGTGGCCCACGCCTGGAGGGACAGCCCGTCCAGGTCATTGGCGATGGTGTAAATGGAGGTGGACACGATGGTCTGGTCCAGGGATGCCAGGAACATGCCCAGCATGAGCCCCACCATCACGGTGACGATCTGACGCTGTGTCAGGGTTTCGCCGGCGGCACGCACAGCGGTTGTTTTGGACATGGCTTCTCCAGGAAAGAATGAGGGATCGCGCTCGATAGTTGCTTTCAGTAACTATGTTAGTTCGCGTTTCATTCCCGCTGCCAGAGATTTCTTCCGGAAGCTCAGCCCCGCCGCGGACTCCCCCAAGCTGGAGGACCCAGATCAGCGCTCCACGAGGATGCCGTCCGGATCGCACCAGACGGTGACGCCGGGACGGAAGGTCACGCCGTCGAGCACTACATCCACGTCAACCTCACCGGCTCCGGCCTTGGCGCTCTTGCGCGGGTTGCTGCCCAGCGCCTTGACGCCCAGATCCAGTTGGGCGATCGCCTCGCGGTCGCGGATGGCGCCGTTAATTACGACGCCGGCCCAGCCGTTCGCCACGGCGCTCTCGGCGATCATGTCCCCCATCAGGGCTGTGCCCAGCGAGCCGCCGCCGTCCACCACCAGCACGGCGCCATGGCCGGGGGTGGCCAGGGTGGACTTGACCAGGGCGTTGTCCTGGAAGCAGCGGATGGTCCGCACCGGGCCGCTGAAGTGCGAACGGCCGCCGAGGGACTGGAACTGGAGTGAAACGGACGCCAGGGCCTCGCCGCGCTCATCGTATAGATCGGCGGTGTTGACGGGGCTGTTGGTGTTGCCAGCAGATGCGGTCATTGGATCTCCAGGTGTTCAGTGTCGTGGGGCTGCGCGCTGTCCATCGCCACACCAGGCAAGCGCCGTATGGCAAGCGGGGCGATGCAGCCCACGATAGTCTGATTTTCAGAATCACCAACCGTTCCAGGGGGAACCATCATGAGCCTGTCCGACACACCCGCAGCACCGGATCCCAGCGCTGCGTCGGTTCCCGGGGCGGGATTGGAAAGCTCGACGGCGGCGCTCGCCGAGCCGACGCAGAAGGTCACCGCGCGCTGGGTGACCGGGCTGGTGCTGGTCAATGTGGGCATCAACGCCGCCTTCTTCGGCCCCATCAACGTTTTTATCGGCCAGCAGGCCATAGGCATTGACGAGGCCAATAAGGAAGCCATCCTGTCCCTCGTCACAACGTGTGGCGCCGCCGTGTCGCTTGTGGCCAATCCGCTGTTCGGTGCACTGTCCGACCGGACCGTCTCAGGCTTCGGCCGGCGTGCCCCGTGGGTCCTGGCCGGGGCCGTCCTGGCCACGGCTGCGTTGCTGGCCATGTCCGGGGCAACGGCCGTGGCACTGATGGTCCTCTCCTGGTGCCTGGTCCAGCTCGGTGCCAACGCTGCCTACGCGGCCATCACGGCCGCCGTCCCTGACCGTGTTCCGGTCCTGCAGCGCGGCGGAGTGGGCGGGCTGGCGGCAATGGGCCAGACCCTGGGAATCCTGCTCGGCGCAGTTTTTGGCGCGGTGGTCTCGGGGAACTACATGGTGGGGTACACCATGTGTGCGGCCGCCCTGCTGTTCTCCGTGCTGCCGTACCTCTTCCACCGCAATGACCCGCCGCTGCCCAGGGAGCTCCGGCCGCCGTTCAGCTGGGCCGGTTTCCTGCGCGGCTTCTGGATCAGCCCGGCCCGCCACCCCGACTTCGCCTGGGCCTGGCTCACCCGCTTCCTGGTCAACGTCTGCAACCAGCTGACCATCGTGTACCTGCTCTTTTTCCTCCGGGACGTGATCAAGCATGAGGACCCCGCCCTGGGCGTCCTGATACTGACGGGAATCTATGCGGTGATGGTCATGATCACCGCAGTTTTGGCCGGACCGTGGAGTGACCGGGTGGGCAAACGCAAGCCGTTTGTGATCGCCTCCTCCGCCACGATCGCCATGGCAGGACTGATCATGGCGTTTTTCCCGGTGTGGCCGGGGGCCCTGGTGGGGGCCGCCGTGCTGGGCATCGGCTTCGGCGCGTACCTGGCAGTGGACTTCGCGCTGCTGACCCAGGTACTCCCGCAGGCGGCCGACCGGGGCAAGGACATGGGGGTCATCAATGTGGCCAGTTCGTTGCCGCAGGTGTTCGCCCCACTGATTGCCTTCCTCTCCCTGCAGTTCCTGGGCGGGTACGTCACACTGTTCACCGCGGCGGCCGTCATCGGCCTGCTGGGCGCCGTGTTCGTGGTCAAGATCCGGGGGGTCGACTGATTCCGGCTTTTGCCTGTGCCGCGTATAGTTGAGGCGGACTGCAGGCACACGGGATGGGGGACTCTCCGTGCCGCTGCACCATAGAAACACAACCCCGGAATCCTGATGCCCGAGACCCTTTCAGCCCATCCGTCCATGGCCGCCCGGCCCTCCACGCCGCGCCAGCGGCTGCGCTACACGCGCGTCCTTGAG
>NZ_JAKFFD010000157.1:0-6745 GCF_036675385.1 Pseudarthrobacter sp.
GGGGGTGTGGGTGTGCCCCGGTGGCACGGGTTGGTTGGCCGCGTGCTACCGGGGCGGGTTGTTTCTGGGGGTGGGTTTAGGTGTTGTCCCGGTCTGTCTGTCGGGCCTGGATGGTGGGGATGCTGCCTGTGTGGGTGCCGCCTTGGTGGGAGTCCGGGTCCGGGCAGGAATCGGCGCAGTCGTGCTTTGTCACGAGGTCGAATTGAATGCCGCCGTGTTGTTCCACGCCGGTTCTGATGGCCCGTTCGACGACGGATGTGGCCAGGCGCCGTCGGAGGGAGAGAGGATCGCGGCGCAGGTCCTTGGCGAGGGCAAAGCAGAGCAGGAGCATGACGACGATGAACGGCAGGGCTGCGACGATGGTGATGCGTTGCAGGCCGGCCAGGGCTTCGGAGGGTTCGTCGCCGCCGGCCAGCAGCATGACTGCTGCCACGGCGCCGGTGAGGCTGCCCCAGAAGATGACGACTCCGCGGCGGGGGTGCTCGGCGCCGTTGGAGCTGAGTGATCCCATCACGATGGAGGCGGCATCGGCGCCGGTGACGAAGAAGATCGCGACCAGGACCATGGCCAGCACGATGACGCCGGCGGTGAGCCAGCCCGGCATGCCAAGGTTTTTGACGAGGTCGAAGAGTGCGCCGTCGAAGTTGACGGAGGATACGCCGTCGGCCGTTGTTACCAGCCCGGGCGTGCCTGCCTTATCGGCTTCCTGCTGGACATGGAAGGCGGCTCCGCCGAAGATGCCGAACCAGATGACGCTGACGACGCTGGGGACCAGCAGCACGCCGGTGACGAACTGGCGGATGGTGCGGCCGCGGCTGATGCGGGCAATGAACATGCCGACGAAGGGCGTCCAGGAGATCCACCAGGCCCAGTAGAAGATGGTCCAGCTGGTCATCCAGCTTCGGAGGGCTTCATCGCCGACTGCTTCGGTCCGGGACGACATCTCGGCCAGGTCGCGGGCGTAGTCGCCGACGGCGGACGGGATCAGGTTGAGGATGAACAGGGTCGGACCGGCGATGAAGACGATGAGTGCGAGGACGACGGCCAGGACCATGTTGATGTTGGAGAGCCACTGGATGCCGCGGCTGATGCCGGAGACGGCCGAAGCGACGAAGCAGAAGGTCAGGACGGCGACGATCCCCACAAGCACGGGAGTGCCGACTTCGCCGAACCAGCCGTTGGAGGTCATGCCGCTGCCGATCTGCAGGGCGCCGAGGCCCAGGGAAGCGGCGGTGCCAAAGAGGGTGGCGAAAATGGCCAGGATGTTGATGAACTTCCCGAGCGGGCCTTCCACCATCCTCATGCCGAAAAGTGAGGTGAAGGCTGCGGAGACCAGTTGCCGGCGGCCGAGGCGGTAGGTGCCGTATGCCATGGCAATGCCGACCACTGCGTACATGGCCCAGGGGTGCAGTGTCCAGTGGAAGATCGAGGTGGCCATGGCCGTCTGGATCGCTGCGGGGGTGCGGCCGTCCACGGTTCCGGGCGGGGGAGAGATGTAGTGGTAGAGCGGTTCGGCTACACCGTAGAACATCAGTCCGATGCCCATGCCGGCGGCGAACATCATCGCGACCCAGGAGACGGTACGGAATTCGGGTTTCTCGCCGTCTTTGCCCAGCGGGATATTGCCGAACTTGCCCAGGGCCAGCCACAGGACGAACACGACGAACAGGGACGCCAGGACCATAAAGAGCCAGCCGGTGTATTCCATGACCCAATTCAGGGCAACCGTGGAGGACGAGGCGAGGCTGTCCCGGCCCACGAAGCCCCAGATCACGAAGGCGATGGCGATGGCGCCGGTGATCCCGAAGGTGACTTTGTCGAGGGTGAGTGAGTGGTTCCGGCGCAGGGAGACGGCCTGCTCGGTCTTGGCAGTACGAAGCTCTTCGAGGATCTGTTCGTACTCTTCAACGTCCGGCAGTGGTTCTGCGGCGCCGTCCTCCGGATCGAGGACAGCAGGATTGGTGTCTACGTTGCGGGGAAATGCTGCCAAATCGTTCACGGCAGGCACCTCCTCGGGTGTATGGGATTTTAGATCACTATTTAGAGCCATGAACGGTCCTTTGATCGGTGAGGCAGGGGCCTACGGCAAAACATGGCCCTCGGGAATCAGGCCGGAAGGTTGGGGGCCTCGTCCGATTCGATGATCATGTTGTTGCCGTCGACAATTTGCACTTCGTGGTGCCCACCGGCAGTTTGCCGGGGGTGCATCCGGGGCTCCGGTGCATGGGGCACCTTTTTATGTTGAGGGGATTGATTTCGCGCTAAGTGGGTTAAGGCGGGATCGTTCCGCATGGCTCAACTGTGTTCGCAGTAAGCAACAGATTGCGCTCGATAATAAGAGATGTCAAGGGTTGGGACTGATTTGCCGGGAATGTGACACTCAACGGGGGGATGCGTCAAACTGTTGCGTATCACGAGTGTCGTTGCGCATGAAGCGGTTGAAAGGAGAGCTGTGGAGGACCACGTCATCATCCACAGTGTTCCCGATGGCTGCGGACCACACGGTCGTTGAATGCGGTTGGCTCTGTGTGCCAAGCCTTGTGGAAAGCGCAGGGATCCTCGACCCCCACCAGGATTGCTAGGCGTGGCCCGTCGGGCCGGGCCTACCGGCGCCTGTAGCCCATTTTTGTGCTGATGGTCAGGCCTGCATCCTTGAGGCCGTCAACAAGCCCGGGCTGTTCTTCCGGCGTAAACCGGAAGGCGGGGCCGGAAATACTCACCGCAGCGATGACGTTTCCCAGGTGGTTGTAGATCGGCACTGCAACCGCCGTCAGCCCGATCTCGAACTCCTCGTGAACGACGGCATAGCCATTGCGGGCGACGTCCAGCAGCTGCTTCTCCAGCTCCGAGCGGTTGGTGATGGTACGAGGCGTGCGGGCTGGGAGGCCGATCCTCTTGAAGATCGTGTCCCTTTCGTCGGCAGTCAGGGCAGCGAGCAGCACTTTTCCACTGGACGTGGCGTGCAGCGGTGTCAGGCTGCCCACCCAGTCATACGTGGCCAGCGTTGAGGGTCCCATTGCCTGGTCCACGTTGACCGCAAAATTCGATCGCAGCACGGCCAGGTTGACTGTTTCCTTATATGCCGCTGCGAGGCTCTCGAGGACCTCCCTGGCTTCGTGAACTACGCTCAACCTGCCCGGGATGGACGATGCCAGGCGCAGGATGCCAAATCCCAGCTGGTACTTTCCACGTTCGCTGTTCTGCCGCACCAGCTCGCGCCCGACCAAGGATCCCACAAGCCTCGACACGGTGGACTTGTGTATGCCCATCTCTTCGGCGATTTCACTGACGCCGGCGTCGCCTTCGCGGGCCAGGATGTCCAGGATCTGGAGGGCGCGGTCCACCGATTGGACGCCTCCAGCCTGCGCATCTGCGTCCTTGTCCGGGTCATTGCGTGCGGCCATCATGCCTCGTGTCGTCATCTATGCCGGGTGTGCGAGCCCGGGGGGAGGTTCCAGCCAACCTTCCGGCTCATCTTGATTCATCCTAGACCGACACTGCCGCAAGGCCGTCAATCGGCGTCAGGCGCGGCAACGCAGGACGGTGCATCCTTCGTCAGGACGAAGCTGTCGATGGGATGCCGGGCGAGATTTCTTATCGACCGTGGATGAGACTCAGCGCTTCGGCCCGGGCGGCCGGCAGGCGCAGTTCACCACGGACTGCCGATGTGATGGTCTTTGCCCCCGGTTTGCGGACGCCCCGCATTGACATGCACAGGTGCTCGCACTCGATCACCACAATGGCGCCCAGTGGCCGCAGCGATGTGACCAGCGCGTCCACCACCTGGGTGGTGAGCCTCTCCTGGACCTGCGGCCTGCGCGCAAAGACGTCCACCAGCCTGGCAAGCTTGCTGAGGCCGGTCACGAGTCCCTCAGCGGACGGGATGTAGCCCACGTGCGCCACGCCATGGAACGGCACCAGGTGATGTTCGCAGGTGGAATAGAACGGGATGTCCTTAACGATGACCATTTCACCGTGGCCGAGGTCGAAGGTCTTGTCCAGGACTACCAGGGGATCCTCATGGAGCCCGCCGAACATTTCCGCGGCGGCGCGGGCAACGCGGGCCGGCGTGTCCACCAGCCCAGGCCTTTCGGGGTCCTCCCCGATGGCCAGGAGGTATTCGCGGACAGCCCGTTCCACCCTTGGCCCGTCCACACCCTTCGTGACGATTGCTTCCGTCGTCAGGACGGAGCTCACGCTTCGGCCCGCTCAAGCCGCACGATAACGGACTTGGAGGTCGGCGTGCCGCTGGTGTCGGCGACGGAGTCAAGTGGCACGAGGACGTTGGTTTCCGGGTAGTAGGCCGCCGCGCAACCCTTGGGCGTCGAGTATGAAACGATGCGGAAGTTTTCGGCCCGTCGTTCGGTCCCCTGGAATTCGGAGATGAGATGGACCATATCCCCGTCCGTGAACCCCAGCTCAGTAATGTCGTCGGCGTTGATCATGACGACGCGGCGCCCGCCGTGGATGCCGCGGTAGCGGTCGTCCTTGCCGTAGATGGTGGTGTTGTACTGGTCATGGGAGCGCAGGGTCTGAAGGACGAGCCGTCCCGCGGGGACCCTGATGAATTCCAGTTCGTTGCCTGTGAAGTGGGCCTTGCCCGAAGCAGTATCGAACTTCCTGGCGTCCCGGGGCGGGTGGGGCAGGACGAACCCACCAGGGTTCTGGATCCGTTCCTCGAAGTTCTCGAAGCCGCTGAGGACCGCCTCGATGTGTTTCCGGATGATGGAGTAGTCGTCCCTCATGGCCAGCCAGTCGGCTTTGGGGGTATTGGGCAGCGGGAGGTCGTCGCTGCCGGTGAAGATTTTGTGGGCGATGTTGCAGACAATGGCCACTTCAGAGTGCAGGTGCTCACTGGCGGGCTTCAGGCGTCCGCGGGAGGCGTGGACCGCACTCATGGAGTCCTCCACGGTCACCCTCTGGTCGCCGGTGCGCTGGGTGTCCTTCTCGGTGCGTCCCAGCGTCGGAAGAATCAGTGCACGTCGACCCGTCGATACGTGGGAATGGTTCAGTTTCGTGGAGATCTGCACCGTCAGGCGCGTATTGGCCAGCGCCTGTTCCGTGACCTCGGAATCCGGGGCCGCCCGCACGAAGTTGCCGCCCATGCCAATGAAGACGCGGATCTTGCCGTCCCGCATGGCGCGGATGGCGGCCACGGTGTCGAAGCCATGCGCCCTGGGGGAGAGGAATTGGAACTCGTGGTCAAGCCGGTCGTGGAAGCTCTCCGGCATCTTCTCGAAAATGCCCATGGTCCGGTCGCCCTGGACGTTGGAGTGGCCGCGGACGGGGCAGACGCCGGCTCCGGGTTTGCCGATATTGCCTTGCAGAAGCAGGACGTTGACCACGTCGCGGAGGGTGGGAACTGAGTGCTTGTGCTGGGTGAGTCCCATGGCCCAGCAGACGATGGTGGCGCTCGAAGCCAGCAGGCGCTCGCCAGTGGATTTGATCTGTTCCAGTGTCAGTCCGGTGGCTTCGACGATGTCGTCCCATTCCGCCTTTTCGAGGTACCGCAGGTATTCGTCGATGCCAACGGTGTGGTCCTTGATGAACTCGTGGTCCAGCACGGTGGGGAGGCCGGGGGTCTTGCGCCCCTGCGCTTCGGCTTCGAGAAGATATTTGCCAAGCCCCTGGAAGAGGGCCTGATCGCCGCCAGCGCGGATTTGGAGGAAATCGTCGGTCAGCTGTGTGCCCACCACCATGCCGGAAATGTTCTGCGGATTCTCGAACCGCAGGAGCCCGGCCTCGGGAAGCGGATTCACGGAGATGATGACGGCGCCGTTCTTCTTCGCCTTCTCCAGCGCGCTGAGCATACGCGGGTGGTTGGTGCCGGGATTTTGCCCCGCCACGAAGATCAGCGACGCCGTTTCCAGGTCCGTGAGGCTGACGGAGCCTTTGCCGATACCGATCGTTTCAACCAGCGCCGAGCCGGACGATTCGTGGCACATGTTGGAGCAGTCGGGCAAATTGTTCGTCCCGATGCCGCGAACGAGGAGCTGGTAGGCGAAGGCTGCCTCGTTCGATGTACGCCCGGACGTGTAGAACACTGACTGGTCCGGGTGCTCCATGTCCCTGATCTCCTGGGCGATCAGCTCATAAGCGTCGTCCCACGCGATGGGCTTGTAATGGGTTGCGCCTTCGTCGAGGAGCATCGGATGCGTCAGCCGGCCCTGCTGGCCCAGCCAGAAGTCATCGCGCGTCTTCAGGTCCGCAATGGAGTGGTGTGCGAAGAATTCGGGCGTGACGCGGCGGCGCGTGCCTTCTTCGGCCACTGCCTTGGCGCCGTTTTCGCAGAATTCCGCAGCATTGCGCTTTTCGTGTTCAGGCCAGGCGCAGCCCATGCAGTCAAAGCCGTCAACCTGGTTGACAGCCAGGAGCGTCTGGATGCTGCGCAGCGGGCCCATCTGCTCGAGGGAAATTTTCAACGCGTTCGCTACAGCCGGAATGCCGACGGCCGTCGTTTTGGGCTTCGTCACGGTCAGTTTTGACTCGTCGATGTTCTGCTTGGGGGCTTTGGAAGCCATGTGATCTTCCCTTCAGATCTTGGCAGGAAACAGTGGAATGGAGGTGCTGCCTGGGGCCAGCGAAATGGTCGGCTGCAGTGCCCGCAGATCATCCAGGAGGCCAGGCAGGCGGCCGAGGTCGTTGAAGGTGTAGACATGGAACCCGGCAAAGAGGGGATCGCCCGCCAACTCCTGGTGAACCTCGCGGATCAGGCGTCCGCTGTCGTAGCTCAGGAAGTCGTCCC
>NZ_JAKFFD010000112.1:0-6687 GCF_036675385.1 Pseudarthrobacter sp.
ATGCTGCCGCACACAGTACCGCCCCTCCAAGATCAGCGGACAACAAGGAGCAAGTCATGAGAATCGGTTCCTCCATCTTCCTTATTGCACTCGGCGCCATCCTGGCCTGGGCTGTCGCCCCGGGACTCATCCCCTTCATAGACCAGGTCATGGTGGGCTACATCCTGATGGCCGTTGGTGTGATCGGGCTGATCGCCTCCCTCATCCTGGCCTCACCGGGCCGCAGCCGCCGGGTCAGCGAAACCCGTTCGGTGGTTGATCCCAACACCGGCGAGCGCATCACCCGCAACGAAAGCCGCGACGGCGGTATCTAGGCTCCACAACCACCCGGACGCCGGGCCGGACCAGACAGGTCCGGCCCGGCTTTTCCGTTTCCGGACCGTCTCACCCATAACACCGGCCGGCAGGCTTTGTTTCATGTGGGTTTCCATTGACAAACCAACATAAGCGAAGATAAAGTCAAGTAATTCAACATCATGTGATGCCAGTCACTGGACGTCACAGCCGCTGGGATTCAGCACTTTACGCAACGGAGGGTACGTGTTCGCCGAGGAGCGCCAGCAGAAGATCGCCGAGCTAGTCGCCGGCGCCGGCCGGGTCAGCGTGACCATGCTGGCGGAGCGCTTCCGCATCACCACCGAAACCGTCCGGCGCGACCTCGCCACCCTCGAAACCACCGGCACCGTGCGCCGGGTCCACGGCGGAGCAGTTGCGGCCGACCGCTTCAGCACCACCGAGGAAAGCATCAACGAACGGACCATCCAGCGCCCGGACCAGAAGATGCGCATCGCGCAGGCGGCCCTGGCCCTGATCCCCCAGGCCACGTCCGGCAGCATCCTGCTCGACGCCGGTTCCACCACCGAAGCATTGGCCGACCTCCTCTCCCGCCGCGCCGCCGTCGAACCTTCCGCTGGCGGAAGTGGAGCCGAACTGGTGGTCATCACCCACGCCGTTCCCATCGCCGCGAAACTGTCCAGCGCTCCCGGAATCGCCCTCCAGATCCTGGGCGGCCGGGTGCGCGGCCTCACCCAGGCCGCCGTGGGGCAGTCAACAGTGGAGGCCGCGCAGCGGATGCGCCCGGACATCGCCTTCATCGGCACCAATGGCATCCACCCCACCTTTGGCCTCAGCACGCCCGATCCTGAAGAAGCCGCCGTCAAGGCAGCCTTCGTCCATTCGGCACGCCGCATCGTGGTGCTGGCCGATTCCTCCAAGCTGGACGCAGAAACCCTGGTCCAGTTCGCCTCCCTGAAAGATCTGGACACCTTGATTACAGACAGCGAGCCCACCCCCGAACTGGCGGCAGCCCTGACCGAGGCCGGCGTCGACGTGGTGATCGCGTGATCGTCACCTTCACGGCCAACCCCAGCCTGGACCGCACGGTGGCCCTGCCCGGACCCCTGGAACGCGGCGAAGTCCAGCGCGCCGTTTCGGTCAGCCAGGAATCCGGCGGCAAGGGCGTCAACGTCTCCCGCGCCCTGGTTGCCTCCGGCCTGGAGACCATCGCCGTGCTCCCGGGCGCCGCGAGTGATCCCGTCCTCGCCGGGCTGCTCCACGATGGCGTGCCGTTCGCGGCCCTCCCCATCGACGAACCGCTGCGCACCAACGTGGCGCTGACTGAGCCGGGTGGCGTGACCACCAAGATCAACGAGCCCGGCCCCATCATGGATGCAGTCCAGCAGGAAGCCCTGATCGGCCTGCTGCTGGAACGCGCCCGCGGCGCCAGCTGGGTGGTCCTGGCCGGTTCCCTGCCTCCCGGCTTCCCGGCCGACTTCTACGCCACCGTCACACGGCGGTTGCGTAACGGGGCGGGAGGCGGCGCGCCGTTCATCGCCGTGGACTCGTCCGGCGCTCCGCTCGTCGCTGCCGTAGCTGATGCTTCGGCGGACGGTGTGTCCGGGAAACCGGACCTCCTCAAACCCAACGCCGAGGAACTGGCGGAACTGGCTGCTGCAGCCGGCTTCGCCACGGCGTCCACCGCAGACGAACTTGAAGCGGATCCGGAGGCCGCCGCAGCGGCCGCCGCCGCCGTCGTGCGTTCCGGTGTGGGTGCTGTGCTGGCAACTCTCGGATCCAAGGGAGCTGTCCTTGTAACGGCCGACGGCGCGTGGCTGGCCACGCATCCGCCGGTCGCCGCGGTCAGTACTGTCGGCGCGGGCGATTCATCGCTGGCTGGCTATCTGCTCGCCCACGGCCAGGGCGCCGCCCCGGCCGATTGCCTCCGTCAGGCTGTGGCACATGGTGCCGCCGCCGCTTCGCTGCCGGGTTCCACTGTCCCGGCAGTCCACCAAACCACCCCGGAAGCCGTAACCATCACGGCCCTTCGAAAGGATTGACAGTGACTCAGCTCATCACCACCGAACTGGTCGAGCTCGACCAGAACCTGGGCACCTCGCCCGAGGACGTGATCCGGCACCTGGCCAGCAAAGTTGCTGCCACCGGCCGCGCGTCAGAAGTTGAAGGCCTCTTCGCCGACGCCTTCGCCCGCGAGCAGAAAACAGCGACCGGCATCCCGGGCGGCATTGCCATCCCGCACTGCCGCTCAGCCGCCGTCCTCGAACCCACACTGGCCATGGCCCGCCTTAACCCCAAGGTGGACTTCGGCGCCAAGGACGGCCCTGCGGACCTGATCTTCTTCATCGCCGCCCCAGAAGGCGCGGACCAGGAGCACCTGAAGCTGCTGTCCAAGCTGGCCCGGTCCCTGATCAAGAAGGACTTCACTGCGGCCTTGCGTGCGGCGTCTTCCCGCGAGGAAATCGTGGAATTGGTGGACGGCGCCCTGACGGACAAGCCGGCAGCCCACGCGGCTGCTGCGGTTTCCGAAGCTGCGCCCGAGGCTGCTGCCGCCGGCGCGGTTGCGGCAGGCTCAACCACCGCGGGTCCCAGGCGCCTGGTGGCCGTGACCGCGTGCCCCACCGGCATCGCCCACACGTACATGGCCGCCGACTCACTGGTTGCCGCTGCCCAGGAAATGGGTGTGGACCTGCAGGTGGAGACCCAGGGTTCCTCCGGCGCCAAGCCGCTTGACCCTGCCGTCATTGCCGCCGCCGAAGCCGTGATCTTCGCGGTGGACGTGGATGTCCGCGGCAAGGAGCGCTTCGCCGGCAAGCCCGTCATCAACGCCCCCGTCAAGCGCGGCATCGACGAGCCCGCCAAGATGGTCCAGGAAGCACTCGCCGCCGCTGTCAATCCGAATGCGCGCCGCGTCCCCCACTTCGGGGCCGAGGAACAGGCCGAGAACGAGGCCACCGAAAAGGGCGAGCACATCGGCCAGAAACTGAAGAAGGCACTGCTCACCGGTGTCAGCTACATGATCCCGTTTGTGGCCGGTGGCGGCCTGCTGATCGCCCTGGGCTTCCTGCTGGGCGGCTACGACATCACGGGCGTCGCTGACAAGGTGGTGGTGGAGAATAACTTCGGCAACCTGCCCGAAGGCGGACTCGCGATCTACCTTGGCGCGGTCATGTTCAAGATCGGCGCTCTGTCCATGGGCTTCCTGGTTCCCGCATTGGCCGGCTACATCGCCTACGCGATCGCCGACCGTCCGGGCATTGCGCCCGGCTTTGTTGCCGGCGCCGTCGCAGGGTTCATGGGGGCAGGCTTCCTCGGCGGCATCGTGGGCGGCCTGCTCGCGGGCTACATGGCCCATCTGATCGGGACGTGGCAGGTGCCGCGCTGGCTCCGCGGCCTGATGCCCGTGGTGATCATCCCGCTGCTGGCTTCAATCTTTGCCTCCGGCCTGATGTTCCTGGTTCTCGGCGGCCCCATCGCCGGGCTCACCACCGCACTGAACTCCTGGCTGTCGGGCATGACCGGCGCGTCCGCCGTCGTCCTCGGAATCATCCTCGGCCTCATGATGTGCTTCGACCTCGGCGGCCCGGTCAACAAGGTTGCTTACGCATTCGCCGTTGCCGGCCTGAGCGCTGGCAGCGCCACCAACCAGGCGCCGTGGCAGATCATGGCAACCGTCATGGCTGCCGGCATGGTCCCACCGCTGGCGATGGCCCTGGCCACCGTGCTCGACAAGAAGCTCTTCAGCCTGGCTGAGCGTGAAAACGGCAAAGCGGCCTGGCTGCTGGGCGCGTCCTTCATCTCCGAAGGTGCCATCCCGTTCGCCGCGGCCGACCCGCTGCGCGTCATCCCCGCCAGCATGGTGGGCGGTGCCCTCACTGGAGCCCTCTGCATGGCCACCGGCGTTACGTCGCAGGCACCCCACGGCGGTATCTTCGTGTTCTTCGCCATCGGCAACCTGATCATGTTCATCGTCGCCATCCTGGCCGGAACCGTGGTCAGCGCGCTGGCAGTCATCGCCCTCAAGCGCTGGGCCGTCCGCGAGCCCGCTGCTACCGTGGAGACCGTTCCCGCAACGGTCTGACCCCGCCTTACCAAACAACGATTCACGGCGCTGAACCAACAGGCGCCGAAAGACAAAGGAGCAAGAATGTCAGAACGCACCGCAACCGTCGCCAGCCGCGTAGGCCTGCACGCCCGCCCCGCCGCCATCTTTGCGGAGGCCGCCGGCGAGTTCGACCTGGACATCACCATCGCCCGCCAGGGCGAGCCTGTCGATGAGGCAATGGACGCCGCGAGCATCCTGTCCCTCATGAGCCTGGGTGCCGCCCACGGCGACGTTGTGGTGCTCCGCGCCGAAGGTACCGGCGCGGATGACGCCCTGGCGCGCCTGGTCCAGATCCTGGAAACGGATCACGACGCCGAGTAGCGGCTTCACGCCAGCGGCCGCCGTCGCGCCTGTCCCCTCTCTTGGGGAAGGTGCGACGGCGGCCGCTGGTTCTTAAGCCGCTGGTTTAAGTTGGGGTGGTCAGCCCCGTTCGGCGATCTTCTTGACGTCCGCCACGAGCATGTCCCACATGCCCTTGGAGTGCTCCGTCGCGTCTTCGGGATCCACCTCGAGGATCCGGCCCTTACCTTCGTAGGGTTTGCCTTCCCACTCGCCGCGCCACGCGATGGGGCTACCCTCCGTCCAGTCCGTCTCCAGGTCCGCGAACATAAACTCCTTCACGGCGGCCGGATCGGTGATGACCTTCCAGACGCGGTCCGCCGGAGCATCAATGGTGATGGTGGATGTGGCTACGAGGTTCACGGGCACTACCGGGCCTCCTTGGCGGTCAACAGCAGATATTCCCATTCCATTTGCCATACGGCATCACCGTGGGCCTCGCCAAACGAATCCGCCAGTTCGATGAGCGCTTTGTCCAGGGCCTGAGCCTTGTCCTGGTCGCCGCCAATGAACTTATAGACCGAGATGGTGGGACCGTCGTGGGACTTGAAGTACCGCAAGAAGTCCTCCGGCTGGTGGAAACTGCGGATGGCCAGCGTGCGCTTTTTCGCCTGGATATCGGTGATCCTGTCGCCGAAGAGTTCCCGCACGTGGTTTTCGCTGCCCCACAGCGGGGGCGGCTGGGTTCCGGGCGGAGGCGGCGGCGCGAACGGCTTCATGGTGGCAACCATCCTTCCAATGAAGCCTTCGGGCGTCCAGCTGAGCAGGCCGATGGTGCCGCCGGGTTTGCACACCCGGACGATTTCGTCCGCACCGGCCTGGTGGTGTGGCGCATACATCACGCCGAGGCAGGACGTCACCACATCGAATCTGTCGTCCTCGAACGGCAGGGCCTCGGCGTCTGCTTCCATCCACTCCAGCTCTACGCCGCGGTCGGCTGCCTGCCGGCGCCCGGCATCGAACAGCTCCGGGGTGAGGTCGCTGGCCACTACCTGGGCACCCATCATGGCAGCGGGGATGGCCGCGTTGCCGGAACCCGTAGCGACGTCCAGAACACGCTGCTTGGCTTTGACCCCGCACGCATCCACCAGGATGGCTCCGAGATCCAGGAGCATCTCACTGGCCAGCGCGGGGTAATCCCCTGAAGCCCACATGGCCCGGTGCTTTTGCTTCAGAGCCCGGTCGGCCTCGCCTACGTCCACTTTGTCATTCATAGTGGCGCCCCTCTCCTTTGACAGGCTTTTCCCTTGACAGGCTTCGAGTGACAGCACGCTGTTGCACAGGGCTGCAATGCGACCCATTGTGGCCGCAGCGGGGCGGGCTGTAAAGCGTCAGGGGCTAGGACTCGGCGCGGAAGCAAGCAAACTTAGGGTTTCCTTGTGTTTCCCCAACCCCGGAATTAGCGTGGAAGCCTGACCAGCCATTACGGCGCTTCGGCGTCCAGGATTTCCCGGTCCCGGTGAAGGAGGACGACATGCCCGGCAAAAAGAACCCGAGCCTGAAAGATCCTGAACTATACGAGGAACTGCGCGAGGACGGCGCATCCAAGCAGAAAGCCGCCCGTATCTCGAACGCGGCCGCCAAGAAAGGCCGCTCCGCGGTGGGCCGCAAGGGCGGGAAATCCGGCGACTACGAGGACTGGACCGTCCCGCAACTCAAGGCCAAAGCCAAGGAAATAGGCCTCACCGGCTACTCAGCCAAAAAGAAGAGCGAGCTTATCTCCGCCCTGCGGAACTCCTAGGCGGCGGCCATCCCCATCACCGCAGACTGTTCGCGTACCGCTTTAGGCACCCTTTCGCGCCCGTGTGGTGGTGGCCTTCGCCGCAGGCTTCGCGGCGGCGGTTTTGGCTTCGGAGGACTTCGCCGCAGCCGTCTTGGCACTCGTTGTCCTCGTCCCCGCAGTCTTGGCACCGGCTTTGGCGGGAGCCTTCCCGCCGGGACTGTCGGCA
>NZ_JAKFFD010000162.1:0-26939 GCF_036675385.1 Pseudarthrobacter sp.
ACCCACGCCCATCGTGAGAACGGCGACTGGGTGATCAACGGCAACAAGGAATTCATCACCAACTCCGGGACTGACATCACGCGTCTGGTCACGGTCACCGCGGTGACGGGTCAGAAGGAACGCAAGGATGGCAGCCTCAAGAAGCAGATTTCCACCATCCTGGTGCCCACTGACACTCCGGGTTTCAGGGCGGAGAAGGCCTACAACAAAGTGGGCTGGAACGCCTCGGACACGCACCCGCTGACGCTCAAGGACGTCCGGGTGCCGGAAGCGAACCTGCTCGGTGCGGAGGGGCGGGGTTACGCGAATTTCCTTTCCATCCTGGACGAGGGCCGGATCGCCATCGCGGCGTTGGCGACGGGGGCGGCGCAGGGCTGTGTTGACCTGTCGGTGAAGTACGCCAAGGAACGCAGCGCGTTCGGCCATCACATCGGCAAGTACCAGGCCATCTCGTTCAAGATCGCCCGCATGCAGGCCCGGGCCCATACGGCCCGCCTGGCGTACTACGACGCCGCATCGAGAATGCTGGCGGGGAAGCCGTTCAAGACGCAGGCGGCCATCGCTAAGATGGTCGCAGGCGAGGCGGCCATGGACAACGCGCGGGATGCCACCCAGGTATTCGGCGGCTATGGCTTCATCAACGAATTCACCGTGGCACGCCACTACCGCGACTCCAAGATCCTTGAAGTGGGGGAGGGCACCACGGAGGTCCAGCTGATGCTCATCGCCCGCGAACTCGGACTGTAACCAGCCCGCTGGTCGGGAATGCCACGCGGTGGTCGAGCCTGTTACCCGGTGGTCGAGCTGTAAAACGGTGGTCGAGCCTGTCGAGACCCTTGAAAGGACCAACGATGATCAACAAGGTTGTTGCCAGCGCCGAGGAAGCGATTGCGGACATTCCTGACGGCGCGTCGCTCGCGGTGGGAGGGTTCGGCCTCTGCGGAATCCCGGTGGCCTTGATCGATGCCCTGCACCGGCACGGCACCAAGGACCTCGAGACCGTGAGCAACAACTGCGGTGTGGACGACTGGGGGCTGGGCGTCCTGCTCCGTGACGGCAGGATCCGGCGGACCGTCAGTTCCTACGTCGGCGAGAACAAGGAGTTCGCGCGCCAGTACCTGTCCGGTGAGCTTGAGGTGGTCCTCACCCCGCAGGGGACGCTGGCGGAAAAGCTCCGGGCCGGCGGCGCCGGGATCCCCGCTTTCTACACCAAGGCGGGGGTCGGCACGCAGGTGTCCGACGGCGGCCTGCCGCAGAAGTACGACGCCGACGGCGGCATCGCCATCGCCTCTGCCGCCAAGGAAGTCCGGACGTTCAATGAAGTGGACTATGTCCTCGAGGAATCCCTGACACCCGACTTCGGACTGGTCCACGCCTGGAAGGGCGACCGCCACGGCAACCTGGTTTTCCACGCCACCGCCATGAACTTCAACCCGCTCTGCGCCATGGCGGGAAAAATCACCATCGCCGAGGTGGAGGAGCTGGTGGAACCGGGGGAGCTGGACCCCGAACACGTCCACACTCCCGGCATCTTTGTCCAGCGGGTGGTGGTTGTGCCAGGCGGTGAGAAGCGGATCGAGAAGCGGACCGTCGCCCTTGCCCGGGCCGCCGGAACCGAAAGCGCCACCGAACAGGCAGGAGCGTAGCCATGGAGTCCAACAGCACGCAGGGAGCGCCTCCCCGCCCCGAAGCCGTACGGCCCGAATACCGGCGTGCCACCGTCGGCCATCCGGAAGGCACCAATCCGGAGGCCAAAGGGTGGACGCGCAACGAACTGGCCGCCCGGGTGGCCAGGGAGCTCAGCAACGGACAGTACGTCAACCTCGGCATCGGCATGCCCACGCTCATTCCCAACTACATCCCGGCAGGCGTCGAGGTGGTGCTCCACTCGGAGAACGGGATCCTGGGCGTGGGACCATACCCCAGCGAGGATGCGGTGGATCCGGACCTCATCAACGCCGGCAAGGAAACCGTCACCGTTAACAAGGGGGCCGCGTTCTTCGACTCCGCCTCGTCGTTCGGCATGATCCGCGGCGGGCATGTGGACGTGGCCGTGCTCGGCGCCATGGAAGTGGCGCAGAACGGGGACCTGGCCAACTGGATGATCCCGGGCAAGATGGTCAAAGGCATGGGCGGGGCCATGGACCTGGTCTTCGGCGCCAAGAAGGTGATCGTGATGATGGAACACGTGGACCGCAACGGCAACCCCAAAATCGTGGAGCACTGCTCGCTGCCGCTGACCGGCAAGGCCTGCGTGGACCGGATCATCACCGACCTCGCCGTGATCGACGTCGTCACCGAAGGCGGGCGGTCCCGGTTGGTTCTCCGCGAACTGGCCCCCAACGTCTCCGTGGAGGACGTGGCCGCGGCCACCGGCGCCGAGCTGTTCGAAGAGGACCAGGAGCTCACCGTATGAGCGGGGCTTCGGCGGGCTCAACCCCTGACGGTCCGGGCGCAGCCGCCGAGGGCCCCCGCATCATCGAGCAGCGCGGCCTGTACTTTGACGAACTCGAAGAAGGCGTTGTCTACGCGCACCGGCCCGGCCGCACCGTGACCGAGGCGGACAACGTCCTGTTCACAACGCTCACCATGAACACCCAGGCTCTGCACCTCGATGCCGCCTGGAGCGCAGGGCAGCCGTTTGGCCAGCGCCTGGTCAACTCCATGTTCACGCTGTCCACCCTGGTGGGGCAGTCAGTATCGCAGCTCACCCAGGGCACGATCATCGCCCAGCTGGGCCTGACGGACGTCTCTTTCCCGCACCCGCTGTTCCACGGGGACACGCTCTACACCGAGACGGTGATCACCGGCAAACGGCTCTCGGGATCGCGACCCGGCCAGGGGATTGTGACTATGCACCACACCGGGCGGAACCAGGACGGCACCGTGGTGGCGCTGGCCACACGGAGCTGCCTGATGTGGACCCGGGACGCCCATGTGGCGCAGTCTTCTGGACAACACGTGCAGCCTGCGGGAGCTGAAAAGGGGAGCGTGCCGGGCCCCGAAAAGAGGACAATGTCCGTATGACATTTGTGATGGGTCCCGCCCTGCTCTTCTGCCCTGCCGACCGCCCGGAGCGCTTCCCCAAGGCCGCCCAACGCGCCGACGCTGTCATCGTGGACCTCGAGGACGCGGTGGCACCCGCGGACAAGCAGCGGGCGCGCGGCGCCATCCTGGCCCAGCTGGGCGCTGCCGGGGAGGGGCCCGAACTTGACCCCAGCCGCACCATCATCAGGATCAATCCGGCGGGCACCGACGAGTTCGAGAAGGACCTGCACTGCCTGGCCCACACCCCGTACCGCACGGTGATGCTGGCCAAGGCTGAGAGTGCGGCCCAGCTCGAAGCCCTGGCGGACTACCACGTCATCGCCCTGTGCGAGACCGCCGTCGGGGTCCTGAACGCGCCCGCCATCGCGGCGGCCCCCAACGTGGTGGCACTGATGTGGGGCGCCGAGGACCTCCTGGCTTCCCTCAGCGGCACGTCCAGCAGAGCGGACGACGGCGGCTACCGCGCCGTGGCGCTGCATGCCCGGTCCGCGGTGCTGCTCGCCGCCCGGGCTTTCGGGAAAGAAGCCGTGGACGCCGTGTACGTCAACATCCCGGACCTTGACGGGCTGGCTCTGGAGGCCGCTGATGCCGCAGCGTCAGGATTCGGCTCCAAAGCCTGCATCCATCCCACGCAGGCGGCCGTTGTCCGGGGCGCCTACGCCCCGTCCGAGGCCGACGTCGCAGCCGCCACAGAACTGCTGCAGGTCGCGGCTGTTGCCGGATCGGGCGTGTTCCAGCACGGCGGCAAAATGATCGACGGCCCCATCCTCAAGCACGCGGAGGCCACCATCCGCCGGGCAGGCATCCGCTCCTAGGGCCACGACGGCAGGAATCACAAGAGCCCGGAATCACCAGAGCCCCGAATCGCCAGGCACCGAATCACCGGGCCCCGAATCACCAGGCACCGAATCACCGCCGCCGGCGGCGGGAACCGCCGAGCGAAAGCGGCGGGATGGCCTCATAGAGCGGCATCCGCACCCAGCGCTCGCCCGTCTCCCGGAACTCAGCCCTGGTGGCGAAACGGTACAGGTAGCTGTTGACACGCACCCAGCGCGGCGGATCGCCGTCGAACGGGTCGGCGCGGAGTAGCCGCAGCGTCCGCTGGTCCGCCTCCAGCAGTTTCGTGAGGAACGCGTAAAACCACTCCTCGTGGACGGTGCGCAACGGCAGGAACCACATCAGCCAGTCCAGCCGCAGGTGGTAGGGCGCCCACTGGCGGGGCAGCCGGCGAAGATCCCCGGGTTTGCCCTTAAACCCATATTCGCGCCAGTCCGCGGAGTCCTCAGGTTCTTCGTCCAGGGTGCCCTCCACCACGATCTCGACGCGGTGCTTGGTCACGGTGCCAAACGCGCCGTACGTGTTGACCAGCTGCCAGCGGTTGAAGCTGGCATTCATCAGCTGCCCCTTGGAGAGCAGGTTGCGCACGGGCCAGTAGCTGAGGACTACCAGCAGCATTGTGGCCACCAGGGTGATGGCAAGCCAGTACGGGGGACTGCCGCGGCTGCCTTCCTCAGGATCCCCGTCCAGCGGCAGGAACGGCAACACAGCGTGGGCCACGGGGTCGCTGACCGCGGCGAAGGCCAGCACAATGGCCATCCAGTTCAGCCACGCGAAGTTGCCGCTGGCCACCAGCCACAGCTGGGTGAAGATGATGATTCCGGCGGCGGCGCTTGCCACGGGTTGCGGAGCGAAGAGGAAGAACGGCACCACGAGCTGGGCGAAATGGTTCCCCAGGACCTCCAGCCGGTGGAAGGGTTTGGGCAGGAGATGAGCCTGGCGGCTCAGCGGCCCCGGCATCGGCTGCGTTTCATGGTGATAGTAGAGGGCGGTCAGGTCACGCCACTCCCGGCCGCCGCGGATCTTGATCATCCCGGCGCCGAACTCCAGCCGGAACACGAGCCAGGCCAACAGGATCAGGATGGTGCGCGGCGGCTCCGTCTGGTCCGAGCCAAGGAAGGCCACCGTGAACCCGGCCTCCAGCAGCAGCATTTCCCAGCCGAAGCCATAAAACGTCTGCCCCACGTTGACGATCGACATGTAAAGCAGCCACAGGGCCAGAAATGCGATCAGCGGAACCCACGGCGGCCCAAGCTGGGGGATGCCGGCCACCAGGAGGGCGGAAATTGCCAGTCCGGTGAGGCAGACACCACGCAGCAGCCGGTCCGAATAGCGCCAACGGAACAGCGTGGGCCGCCGGCGCACGCTGAACCCCTCCAGATAGTCCGGAACCGGCAACAGGCCACGTTCGCCCAGCAGCGCAGGGAACTGGTTCAGGGAGGACAGGAACGCAACGAAGAACAGTGCCGCCACACCTCGCTGCAGCACTTGCCGGGCGAATCCGTACTCCGGCGCATCGAACCAGGAAACCCAGTCCACGCAATCCACGTTACGCCCGGCGTCGCTGTCCGCCCACTAGGATCGGATGGTGTTTGCATTGGTGCTCATTGCCGTTGTTGCAGGGGCACTGGCCCAGCGGCTGGCCGGCCTCGGATTCGGCCTTCTCGTCTCTCCCGTCCTGGTGGTGCTGCTCGGCCCCTTCGACGGCGTCATGATCATCAACCTGTGCGGCGCGGCTTCATCCCTCCTGATCCTTTCCAGGGTCTGGCGGCATGTGGAGTGGAAGCGCTATTTCGGACTGGCGCTCGCGGCCCTCGCAGGCGTAGTGCCGGGTGCCTGGTTGGCCAGCAACGTGGCCGAAGCGCCGCTGGAGATCTGCATCGGCATCCTCCTCATCATCGCCCTGCTGGCTTCGCAGCGGCTGACCCGCAGCTCCTGGCGCGCCAGTGGCCCCGTTCCCATGGTCTCCCTCGGCTTCACCAGCGGACTGATGAACGCGGCAGCGGGCGTCGGCGGACCGGCCATCACCGCGTACGCCATTGCCACCCGGTGGGAGCAGAAGAGTTTCGGCGCCACCCTCCAGCCCTATTTCGTGACCACCGGACTGTCTTCCCTGGTGATCAAGTACGTACTATCCGGGGGACATGTTCCCGGCCTGGACGGCTGGCAATGGCTCAGCATCCTGGCCGCCATGGTGGCGGGAATCATCGGCGGCGATCTGCTGTCCGGCAAGGTCAAACCGGCTGCCGTGCGGCGGATCGTTGTGGCCATCGCCTACATCGGAGCCGTGTCCACGCTGGCCAAGGGTTTCATCGAGCTGGCGGCGGGCTGACCGGACCGCGGGCCAGGTGCGGGCCGGGGTGCGGGATACTTAACCAATGCAGCCTCGCAGAATCGTCATCCTCGGATCCACCGGTTCCATCGGCACCCAGGCGATTGACGTCGTCGACGGCGCCCCGCACCTTTTTGAGGTCGTGGCGCTCAGCGCCGGCGGAGGGAACCTGCAGCTCCTGGCCCGCCAGGCCGTCCACACCGGTGCCGCCGCTGTGGGCATCGCCGCGGGGGATCCGCGCAAGCTGCAGGACCTGATCTCCGAGGCCGCCCGCCTCGCCGGGCGGCAGGACTACCGCCCCGAAATCATCGCCGGCCCGGACGCCTCGGCCCGCATCGCCGCGGTAGAAGCGGACGTGGTGCTCAACGGCATTACCGGCTCCATCGGGCTCGCCCCGACCCTCGCCGCCCTGAAATCAGGTGCAACGCTGGCGCTGGCCAACAAGGAATCGCTGATCGTCGGCGGAGCGCTCGTCAAGGCCGCCGCCCGCGAGGGACAGATCGTGCCGGTGGATTCCGAGCACTCAGCGATAGCGCAGTGCCTGCGCTCCGGCTCCGCGGCCGAGGTTGAGAAACTCATCCTGACGGCCTCCGGAGGGCCTTTCCGCGGCCGGACAAGGGAACAGCTCCACGACGTGACGCCGAAAGAGGCCCTGGCGCACCCCACGTGGGACATGGGGCTGATGGTCACCACCAACTCGGCCACGCTCGTCAACAAGGGCCTTGAGCTTATCGAGGCGCATCTGCTGTTCGACGTGCCGCTGGACCGGATCGACGTTGTGGTCCACCCGCAGTCGGTGGTCCACTCCATGGTCCAGTTCATCGACGGGTCCGTCATCGCCCAGGCGTCCCCGCCGGACATGCGCCTCCCCATTGCCTTAGGGCTGGGCTGGCCGGACAGGGTCCCCAAGGCGGCCTCCCCGTGTGACTGGACCAAAGCCACCAGCTGGACGTTCGAACCCCTGGACACCGTCGCTTTCCCGGCCGTGGACCTGGCCAAGGACGCCGCCAAGCAGGGGAGTACTTTTCCCGCCGTCTTCAACGCGGCAAACGAGGAAGCGGTCATGGCGTTCCACTCGGGACGCATCCGCTTCACCGAAATCGTGGACACCATCGATGCTGTCCTCAGCGAACATTCAGGATCCTCCGGGCTGACGCTGGAGTCGGTACTGGATGCTGAAAACTGGGCACGCACGCGTGCCCACGAACGTTTAGCAGTCAGCAGTCTCTAGGAAGCAGCAGATCCACGCATGAGCCCCGTCCTCCTCTTTATCCTCGGCGTCGTCTTTGTGGCGATCGGCATTGCCGTGTCCATTGCGCTGCACGAAGTGGGGCACCTGGTGCCCGCCAAGCTGTTCAAGGTGCGTGTCACCAAGTACATGATCGGCTTCGGCCCCACCCTGTGGTCCAAGCGGAAGGGCGAGACTGAATACGGCGTGAAGGCGATCCCGCTGGGCGGCTACGTGTCCATGATCGGCATGTATCCGCCTAACAAGGACGACGGAACCGTCCGCCCCTCCAGCACCGGCATGTTCCAGACACTGGCCACGGAAGCCCGGTCCATGGCACACGAGGAAGTGGGCCCGGAGGACGCAAACCGCGTGTTCTACCGGCTGCCGGTGTGGAAGAAAATCATCGTGATGCTGGGCGGGCCGGCCATGAACCTGTTGATCGGTGTGGTCCTGACCGCCGTCCTGCTGATGGGCTTCGGCATGGCCACGGCCACCACCACCATCGCCGACGTCTCCAAATGCCAGGTGGCGGCCGGCGAGACCGTTGATCCCGATTCCCCGGACTGCAAGCTGACCCCCGCGGCCGCTGCCGGGCTCCTGCCTAACGACGTGGTCACCTCCTTTGACGGGAAAGCTGTCACCGGCTGGG
Organism: Pseudarthrobacter sp.; assembly: GCF_036675385.1. Classification (NCBI taxonomy): domain Bacteria; kingdom Bacillati; phylum Actinomycetota; class Actinomycetes; order Micrococcales; family Micrococcaceae; genus Pseudarthrobacter; species Pseudarthrobacter sp. Next base: position 8,098 of record NZ_JAKFFD010000162.1, read on the forward strand.
ACGAGCTGACCGAATGGATCCGGGCCTCCGCGGGCAGGGAAGTCAGCATCACTGTGGAGCGCGACGGCGCGCCCGTCACCACCACGGTGACGCCGGTGCTCTCCGCCCGCCCCGTCGTCGGCGTGGACGGACGCCAGGCAAAGGACGACGCCGGCACCCTCCTGTACCAGGACGTCGGCTTCCTGGGCATCGGCGCGCAGACCGAACTGGTTCCCCAGCCGGCGTCGTCCGTCCTGCCCATGGCGGGCGAAAACATCAAGCAAGTGGCTGGCGTCGTCTTCAATCTGCCCGCCCGGGTGGTGGGTGTTGCCAAGGCGGCCTTCAGCGAGGAAGATCGCGACCCCAACGGCCCCATCAGCGTGGTGGGCGTGGGGCGCGTGGCCGGTGAAGTGGCGGCCATGGAGGAAGTGCCGCTGCAGTCCAGGATCGGGGCACTGGTAGGGCTGCTCGCCGGCTTGAACTTTGCGCTTGCGGTCTTCAACCTGATCCCGCTGCTTCCGCTCGACGGCGGCCACGTGGCCGGAGCGCTGTACGAGGGGGCGCGGCGACGGGTGGCCAAGCTGTTCGGCAAACCGGATCCGGGCGCTTTCGACATCGCCAAACTGCTTCCCGTGACTTACGTGGTGGCCACGTTGCTGATGGGCATGAGTTTGCTGCTGATCTATGCCGACATCGTGAAGCCGGTGAACCTGTTCGGCTGACTCCTGCGGACGTCTGGCTGGACGGATGTCCTGGATCTACCATGAAACATGGCCACGTTCGCCGTCCAATCAAAGAGCATCAGCCGCTGGATCCAGGCCGGATTGTGGGCGCTGCCTGTCTCGTGGCTTGTCACCGCCTGGTCCACGCTGGACCCGCAGCCGGACCAGGCGAAGGACCCGGAGGCGTGGGCCCGTTTTGTCAGCTCCGATGCGTACCAGTTCAGCCATCTTTTCGGCAGTACCACAGGCACCATCCTGGCCCTGTTCGGTCTCTTTGCTTTGGGCTGTTCCATGGCCAACAGCAGGACGGGGCGCCTGGCAATCGCCTCGATGGTCACAGCTGTTGCCGGCACGGCTTTGCTGCTTGTGCCGGCGGTGATTTCCACGTTTGCCACCCCCGCCATCGGAAAGGCATACCTGGGCGGAAACCAGGACGTGATGCAGCTGGAATTCCCGGCATCCATGACCGGGGCGTTCCTGCTGGGCCTGCTGCTCGCATTCGTTGGCACGGTGCTGCTGGGGATCGCGGTATGGCGTTCCCACGTGCTGCCGCGCTGGGCCGGGGCCCTCTGGGTGGCCGGCGCTGTGGTGTTCTACGTCCTGGGCGTTGTCCTGGGGCAGGCAACTACGGGAAGCAGCCTGCCGTCCCAGGCCGCCGGGGCCGTACTGATGGCAGGCGCCGGCGGGTGGATCGCCTGGAGCGGATCCCGGCAGGCCACGGCAGCGCCTGACCGGATCGGGTGATTCCAGCAAATCAGCCTTTATTGGCTGATATTTAATAATCAGCTATTTTTGATTGATTATGAGTGATCACCTGCGTACGGTTAGGGCATGTACGTACTGACCATCGACCAGCGAGGCAGCACTGCCGACGTCGACCGTGTTCCCGATCTGATCGCCGCACTGCGCACCCTCACACCGGCGCCCTTCGAACGGTCCGTGGGTGATGAACTCCAGGGTGTGGTGGAACATGCCGAGGACGTGGTGGAGATCGCCCTGTACGCGCTCCGGAGCGGGCACTGGTACGTCGGGATCGGGATCGGGGCCGTACAGCTCACCCCGGGCGGAAGCCCCCGGGAAGGTTCCGGGAGCGGCTTTGTGGCAGCGCGAAAGGCCGTGGAACTCGCCAAGGGCTCGGCTGGTCACGTGCCATTGTCGGTGGTGTCCGGCAGTATTGGCCGTGGACGGGAGATGCCTCCCCACGCCAAGGAAGGAGCCATGACCACTGCAAATGCCCAGGCGGTGCTTCGCCTGATCGGACGGGTGGTGCAGCAACGCACACCAGCACAGTGGCGGGTGGTGGACCGGTTGCGCGCACTCCAGGGCGGCGATGGAAAGCACGGCAGCCAGAAACGCGTGGCCCAGGAACTGGGAATCACGGAGCAGTCGGTGAGCCGTGCCGTGCTCAGGTCAGGCTGGCTTGAGGAATGGGCCGCCAGGCCTGCCGCGGCCATGCTCCTGGACCACGCCCATTCCCAGATTGAAGGAGACCGGTGAACGCACTCTGGATCGCAGTTGCCCTGTTGGTGGCCGGATTCGCAGGATGGCCTGTGACCGCACTGGTGTTCCGGCTCGCCAGGACCATTGACGACAAAGCGGACGCAGCCACCAAATCGGACCGGGACGCATCAGCCCAGGACCCTTCAGCCGATGTCACGGTGGACACAGTTTCGGAAGCCCCGCGGGCCGGTACGGGGCAAACCGTCGACGGCGAGCTGACCACGGGTGGCGGCCAGGCGCCGTCTGACGCCCCTCAGCCGGCGCCCGCGCTGCCGGCCCAGCGGATCCTCCGCGGCGGGGCAATCATCGGTGTCCTGGAACGCCTGGGCGTCTGCGTGGCCATCCTGACCGGACAGCCGGTGGCCATTGCCTACATCGTGGCCATCAAGGGCCTGGGCAGGTTCGCCGAATTGAAGGAGACCCCCGTGGCTGCGGAGCGGTTCATCATCGGAACGCTCACGTCCATGCTGTGGGCTGCGGGAACGGCGGCGGTGATCAAGGTGGTGCTCCTGCAGTGAGTCTTGCCGACTGCCCGGATCGGCGACAGCCCACCCCTGGGGATAGGGTGTCCTTATGACTGTTTTTGCCGTTGAGTATGTGTACGCCGCCGATTCCTCCGCCGTCCGTGATGACCACCGCCCCGCGCACCGCGCCTGGCTGGCGGGTCTGGCGGACGAGGGCCAACTGCTGACCAGCGGACCCTACGGTGACGGGGCGGGCGCCCTGCTGATCTTCAAGGTCCAGGACGAAACCGAGCTGAACGATCTCCTCAAGCAGGACCCGTTCGCCGTCGCCGGCACCATTGCCGGGATCCGGACCACCGAGTGGACTCCCGTGATCGGCCTCCTGGCCGCGCACGCATCCTGATTCCCGGACCCTTTTTACTACCGAAACACCTACCCAAGGAGTCCACGTGACCTCGGTCAGCCTGGGAATGCCGTCAGCACCGCCGCCCGTTCTCGCCCCCCGCCGCAAGACGCGGCAGATCAAGGTGGGTTCCGTCGGGGTCGGTTCGGACTCGCCCATCAGTGTGCAGTCCATGACCACCACGCCCACCACGGACATCAACGCCACCCTGCAGCAGATCGCGGAACTCACCGCCTCCGGTTGCGACATCGTGCGCGTCGCCTGCCCGTCGGCCGATGATGCAGAGGCCCTGCCAATCATCGCTCGCAAGTCCCAGATCCCTGTTATTGCCGACATCCACTTCCAGCCGAAGTACGTCTTCGCGGCGATTGAGGCCGGCTGCGCGGCAGTGCGGGTGAACCCGGGCAATATCCGCAAATTCGATGACCAGGTCAAGGAAATCGCTCGCGCGGCGAAGGACCACGGGACCTCAATCCGGATCGGCATCAACGCCGGATCGCTGGAGCCCGGCATCCTGAAGAAGTATGGCAAGGCCACCCCCGAGGCACTCGTGGAATCCGCTGTCTGGGAAGCGTCGCTGTTCGAAGAGCACGGTTTCAACGACTTCAAGATCTCGGTCAAGCACAACGACCCGGTCATTATGGTTGCTGCCTACGAGATGCTGGCCGAGCAGGGCGACTGGCCCCTGCACCTGGGCGTCACCGAAGCCGGGCCCGCCTTCCAGGGCACCATCAAGTCCGCCACAGCCTTCGGGGCGCTCCTGGCCAAGGGCATCGGCGACACCATCAGGGTTTCCCTGTCGGCGCCTCCGGTGGAGGAAATCAAGGTGGGAAACCAGATCCTCCAGTCCCTGAACCTGCGTCCGCGTAAACTGGAAATCGTCTCCTGCCCGTCATGCGGCCGCGCCCAGGTGGACGTGTACACCCTTGCCGAACAGGTCACCGCAGGGCTGGAAGGCATGGAAATTCCGCTCCGCGTGGCAGTGATGGGCTGTGTTGTCAACGGACCGGGCGAAGCCCGCGAAGCCGATCTGGGTGTGGCGTCCGGCAATGGCAAGGGGCAGATCTTTGTGAAGGGCCAAGTCATTAAGACTGTGCCTGAGAGCGAGATTGTTGAGACACTGATCGAAGAGGCCATGCGCATAGCTGAAGAGATGGGGGAGGCCGATGGCGAAGATGCTGTCAAGGGTAGCCCCGTGGTTAGCGTCTCATAAAGAGGACGCCGCGCCGGCGGGGATATCCGTCCGGACCCTGGCCGGCGCGGACACCGCTGCCCTGCGGCGCCTGGCGTCGCAGGATCCGGTGGCCAATGTCTTTATCCTGGCGCACCTCCGGGCGGCGGGCTCTGCCGCGCCCACTGCTGGTGGTGCCGGCGTCCTGGGAGTTTTCGACGACGGCATCCTGGTCGGCGCGTGCTGGGCAGGGGCAAACCTGGTCCCGGTCCAGCTTGACCCCGAATTTGCCGGGCTTGTCGCTGCCGCAGCAAGCAATTCCGGCCGCCGTTTCGCTTCCGCCTTTGGTCCCGCGGATGCCGTCCTTGCCCTCCATGCTGAGCTGGCTGAACTGGGGCATGCGGCCCACGAAGTGCGGGATGAACAGCCGCTGATGACGTTGTGCGGGCCGCCGTCGGTGGAGCCGAACGCGGATCTGGGGCTTGGCCGGCTGGCCGATTTTGACCGGATCCTTCCCGCCTGCGCCGCCATGTTCGAAGAGGAAGTGGGCTACTCGCCGTTCCTCGGGGGCAAGGAGTTCTACAGCCGCCGCGTGGAAGGCCTCATCCGGCAAGGCCATTCATTGGCACACGTCAACGACTCCGGCGACGTTGTGTTCAAGGCCGAGCTGGGAGCTGTGACGGCCGACGTCACGCAGATCCAGGGCGTATGGATGAACCCCGGCTACCGCGGACAGGGTCTGAGCGCCGGCTACATGGCTGCCGTGGTGGAGAAGGCGCGCACGCTTGCCCCCGTCACCAGCCTGTATGTCAACGGCTTCAACCTCCGGGCGCGGTCCACGTACGAGCGCGTGGGCTTCCGCCAGGTTGGCACCTTCGCTACGGTTCTGTTCTAGCCGCCAGCTCGCTGGCCTCAGCGTCGCCGCCTTTCAGGCCACCTGCCGCCGGTTCACCCGTCGGCTTCAGGTCACCCGTCAAGTAATGCTGGACGTTCGGAGCCACGAGCCGCACAATGTCGTCGGGCGAGGCAGACGCGAGTGGTTCCAGCCGCACCACATACCGGACCAGCATCACTCCAACCATCTGCGTGGCCACAAGGTTTCCGCGCATGGCCACTTCTTCGGGCGGACCGGGGACTCCTGCCATGATCCGGCCGAGGATGGTCCGCTGCACCAGTTCCCGCAGCAGCAACGTCTTGGCCTTGGAGCCGATGGTTCCCCTGAGGAAGGCCACCAGGCTGTGCTGGGCCGGGCTCTCCCACAAGCGCAGCACGGCCCGCACGATCGCGTCTGCCCGGTCCTCTGGCGAGTAGCCGTCGACGCCCGCCAGGACCTTCTCCGGGTCGGCCGGCAGTGCCACACTCAGCGCAAAAAGCTCGTCCTTGCCCTTGAAGAAATGGTGGATCATGGCGGGGTCCACGCCGGTTTCCCGGGCGATCTGGCGCAGGCTGGTCCCTTCGAAACCGTGTTCGGCGAAAAGCCGCCGGGCTGTGTCCAGGATCTGTTCCCTCGACTCGGTGGTCCCGCCGCGCCGGCCCCGCCGGCCGGTACCAGCCGCGCTGCCTGCGGGACCCGGGGCGTCCGCCGGATCATGCTGTCCGTTCACGCGGTCCGCCGCCGCAGGGTCAGGGATGCGAGCACCAGGACAGCCAGGACAATGGCCACGATGACTCCGGCATCCATCCACAGCTGGTCTGTGGGCTCGGTGTTGGCGGCGATCTCCTGGAGTGCATCCACCGAAAAAGTCAGTGGAAGGACATTCGACACAGCCTCGAGGGCCTCGTTCATCCTTTCGCGGGCCACAAAGAGGCCACAGAGCAGGATCTGCGGGACCACCACCACCGGCATGAACTGCACGGCCTGGAATTCCGTCCGGGCGAAGGCCGAACAGAGCAGCCCCAGCGCGACGCCAAGAACGGCATTGATCACGGCAATCATGACCACCAGTCCAGGGCTGCCTTGGATGTCGAGCCCGAAGATCCAGTAGGCGACGGCGGTCGCCACCAGCGACTGCAGGGCGGCCATGATGGAAAATGCCAGCCCGTAGCCGAACAGCAGGTCCGCTTTGTGGATGGGAGTGGTCAGCAGCCGTTCCAGGGTCCCCGAGGTGCGTTCCCGCAGCATCGTGATGGACGTAACCAGGAACATAACCACAAACGGGAAGATCGCCAGCATCATCAGGCCAACCCGGTCAAAAGTCCTGGGCACGCCCGGCGGCAGCGTTTCATTCTCATAGAGAAAGTACACGGCGGTGAGGAGCAGCGCAGGGACCACCAGGATCAGCGCGATGCTGCGGTGGTCGTGCCGGAGCTGGTCCAGGACGCGCCGGGTGGTGGCCAACAGCATCAACAGGTTCATGACCGTACCGTCCTTTCGGGGGAACCGCTGGGCACTTCGGCGGTGTCCTGGATGATGTGCAGGAAAGCCTTCTCCAGATCGGCACTGTGCCCGCGCCGGCTCAATTCCCCCGGCGTTAGCTGCGCCAGGAGCTTTCCTTCCCGCAGCAGGAGGAGTGATCCGCAATGGCTGGCTTCCTCCATCACATGGCTGGAAACCAGCAGGGTGGTCCCGGACTCGGCCATGGACCGGAAGCGGTCCCACAGGTCAGCCCGGAGCACCGGATCAAGGCCCACGGTTGGCTCATCCAGGACCAGCAGGCTGGGGCGAGCCACCAGGGCACAGGCCAGCGACACCCGGCTCAGCTCTCCGCCGGAGAGGTCACCGGTTTTCTGCCTCGCCTGCGGTTCAAGCCCGACGGCGGCGATCGCCTCCGCGGCCTCGGCGCGGCCCTTGCGGTGCATGGCGCCGAAGTAACGGACGTTGGCTTCGACCGTGAGGTCCGGATACACGCTGGGGGACTGGGTCACGTAACCCACCCGGTGTCGCAGGTCAGGGTGCCCGGCGGGCAGCCCCAGCACTTGGACCGAACCGGACGTGAGCACCTGGACGCCCATGATGGCCCGCATGAGCGTAGTCTTGCCGCTGCCGGACGGGCCCAGCAACCCGGTGATCTCGCCGGCCTGGATGGCAAAGTCCAAGCCGCGCAGGACGGGAACCTTTCCCCGTGTGACGTGCAGGGCAGTGGCGGCCACAGCGATGCTGGCTTCCGCGACGGCCGGGGCGGTAGCTGCTGAATGGGACATTAATGCCTCCGAATGCTGGGAGTCCGCGTTTGAATTCACCAGGTGATGAATTCAAACTAGACCTGCCAAAGGCGGCCGTCAATTACTTCGAATGGAAAAACCCTTGTGGATGTGTCGGCTATCACATATGTTCGATCTAGCTGCGCTGGAGTGGGTGGGCGGTCTCACCAGTCCTCACCAGTACCTAGGCGTCAACGGCCATGGAGCCACGTCCGCATGTAATGACCAGCCGTTTACGGCCAGGGGCTTTGCATGCAGGGCGTGGCTCTATTGCGTTCCGCCCCGTCCAGCCCCCAGCAAGGCCCCGCATCCGGGTCCGCGCCTGTCTCAGGCCCGGCTTACTCTGGCCCGGCTCAGGTTCCGCCGCCGGGCGGGGCGTGGATTTGCCGGTAGATTAGTACCCAGAAGAATTGCCCTGTCCTGCATTTCCAGCAGCTAGTCCCAGAAACGGATACCCACCCTTGGTCACAAGAATGTCCCAGCTTTTCCTGCGCACCTTGCGTGAAGATCCCGCCGATGCCGAGGTGGCCAGCCACCGGCTCCTGATCCGGGCGGGGTACATCCGCCGGGCCGCGCCGGGTATCTACACCTGGCTGCCGCTGGGCCTCAGTGTGCTGCGCAAGGTGGAGCAGGTCATCCGCGAGGAAATGGCGGCCATCGGCGCCCAGGAAGTCCACTTCCCGGCGCTGCTGCCCAAGGAACCCTACGAGGCCACCAACCGCTGGACGGAATACGGCGAGGGCATCTTCCGGCTCAAGGACCGCAAGGGCAACGACTACCTGCTGGCACCCACGCATGAGGAAATGTTTGCCCTGCTGGTCAAGGACCTGTACTCGTCCTACAAGGACCTGCCGCTGAGCATTTACCAGATCCAGAACAAATACCGCGACGAAGCACGCCCCCGGGCAGGCTTGATCCGTGGCCGCGAATTCATCATGAAGGACTCCTACTCCTTCGACGTGGACGACGCCGGCCTGGACGCCAGTTACGCCGCCCACCGCGTCGCCTACCTCAAGATTTTCGAGCGCCTGGGCCTGGAAGTTGTTCCCGTTGCGGCCACCGCCGGTGCGATGGGCGGGTCCAAGAGCGAGGAATTCCTGCACCCCACCGAGATCGGTGAGGACACTTTTGTGCGCTCCGCCGGAGGGTACGCAGCCAACGTTGAAGCCGTCACCACGGTGGTTCCCGCGGACATCGACTTCAGCAACGCCCCTGCCGCGGAGGTCCGCGACACCCCGGACACCCCCACCATCGATACGCTCGTGGAGGCTGCCAACCAGCTCGCTCCGCGGACAGAGGCCGACGGCGGCGCCTGGACCGCCGCTGACACGCTCAAGAACGTCGTCCTCGCCGTGACGCTGCCCACCGGGGAGCGCCAGCTCGTCGTCATCGGTCTCCCCGGCGACCGCGGCGTTGACCTCAAGCGCGTCGAAGCCAACATCGGGTCCTTCCTGCCGATTGCCGGCGAAATCACCCTCGAAGCCGCCAACGACGACGACCTCAAGAAGCAGCCCCTGATCGTCAAGGGCTATCTCGGCCCCGGTATGTCCCTGGACGCGCCGCTGCTGGGCACCGAGGGCTCGTCCAAGCTCCTCTACCTGGTGGATCCCCGCGTCGTCAGCGGCTCCGCCTGGGTCACCGGCGCCAACGAGGCCGGAAAGCACGTCTTCGGCCTCGTCGCCGGACGCGACTTCGCCTGGGACGGCGTCATCGAGTGCACCGACGTGCGCGCCGGCGACGAAGCTCCGGACGGTTCCGGTCCGCTCGAGACCGCCCGCGGCATCGAAATGGGCCACATCTTCCAGCTGGGCCGGAAGTACGCCGCGGCCCTGGACCTGAAGGTCCTGGACCAGAACGGCAAGCAGGTGGTGGTCACCATGGGCTCTTACGGTGTCGGTGTCACGCGCGCTGTCGCGGCGTTGGCCGAATCCAACCACGATGCCAAAGGCCTGATATGGCCCCGCGCCGTCGCCCCGGCAGATGTCCACGTGGTGGCCGTCGGCCGCGGCGAGGAAATCTTTGCCGCCGCCGAGCAGCTGGCCCTGGAACTTGAGGCCGCAGGCCTGGACGTCATCTATGACGACCGGCCCAAGGTCTCGCCCGGCGTAAAGTTCGGCGACGCGGAACTCGTCGGCGTCCCCACCATCCTGGCCGTCGGCCGCGGCCTGGTGGACGGCGTTGTGGAAATCAAGGACCGCCGCACTGGCGAAGCCGAGAACGTGGCCGTGGACAAGGCCGTTGACTATGTGGTCAACGCCGTCCGCAGCTGACCTGCGGAGTTGATTTCCGGGTTCGAGTCGATCCAGCTCACCACAATCATCCTGATTGTGGTGGCTGGATTTGCTGCCGGCTGGGTGGACGCCGTGGTGGGTGGCGGCGGTCTGCTCCAGCTGCCGGCCATGCTGCTGGTACCCGGGATTACGCCGGTCCAGGCCTTGGCCACCAACAAGATGGGGTCAATTTTCGGCACCGCCACGAGTGCGGTGACGTACTACGGGCGGGTGAAACCGGACATTCGGACAGCCGTGCCCATGGCGGTGATCGCCCTTGCCGGCAGCTTCGCCGGAGCGGTGCTCGCCGCCACGCTGCCGGCGAGTGTCTTCAAGCCGATCATCGTGGTGGCGCTGGTAGTCGTGGCGCTTTTTACGGCGCTGAAGCCCAACGTCGGTGACCTCACCGTGTTGCGGCATGATGGCCGCACGCACTACGTGGTGGCGTGCATGATCGGTGCCGTGATCGGCTTCTATGACGGCCTGATTGGTCCGGGCACCGGTTCCTTCCTCATCATCGCGCTCGTCTCGGCGATGGGCTATGCCTTCCTCGAGGCCAGCGCCAAGGCCAAGATCGTGAACATGGCCACCAACGCAGGCGCCCTGTTCTTCTTCCTGCCCCACGGGTCAATCCTGTGGGGTGTCGGTCTGCTGCTGGGCCTGGCTAACATGGCCGGCGGCTACCTGGGCGCACGGACTGCGGTGAAGCAGGGCAGCCGCTTCATCCGCGTTGTATTCCTGCTGGTGGTGGGCGCGCTTATCATCAAACTCGGCATCGACGTCTGGCAGGAAAACCTAGCCTGACAGGGTAGTCGAAACCCTCGCGGCCGCTATCCGGCCGGGCGTACCATGCAGGTATGTCCGCAGGCGGGGAACCCTATTCGGAAGCATTGTCAGTCGCGGCCCGTCGCGCCGCCGAGTGGCTGGCCAGCCTGCCGGACAGGCACGTCGGGCCCGCCCAAAGTGCCCACGATCTCGCGGCTGACTTCGGCGGACCCCTTCCCGAGCAGGGCACGCCCGCCGCAGCTGTGGTTGAGTACCTGGCGGACAAGGCCGAACCGGGGCTGATGGCCATGCCCTCCGGGCGCTTTTTCGGCTGGGTGATCGGCGGGACCCTGCCTGCCGCCCTTGCCGCGGACTGGCTGGTCAGCGCCTGGGACCAGAACTCGGGCCTGCGTTACGCCACCCCCGCCATAGCCGCCATCGAAGAAGGGGCCGGCCACTGGCTGCTGGACCTTCTCGGGCTGCCGGCGGAATCCGACGTCGGCTTCACCACAGGTGCCACCATGGCCAACTTCACCGGGCTGGCCGCTGCCCGGTGGAGGTTGCTGGCCGATGCCGGCTGGGACCTCGACGGCGAGGGCCTGGCAGGCGCCCCGCGGATCAGGTGCTTTGTGGGCCAGGAGCGCCACGAGACCATTGACCTGGGCCTGCGGTACCTCGGCCTCGGCCGGCCCGTGGCGGTCCCCGCAGATGCCCAAGGCAGGCTCTTGGCGGTGGAGCTGGACCGGCTGCTGTCGGAAGGGTCCGGGCCCGCGCTGGTCTGTCTCCAGGCCGGCAATCTCCACTCCGGAGCCTTCGACCCCTTCGACGCGGCCATCGAGGTTGCCCGGCGGCACGGTGCTTGGGTGCACGTGGATGGCGCGTTCGGGCTGTGGGCCGCGGCCGTGCCGGAATTCGGGGACCTCACCCGCGGCATGGCCCTGGCCGATTCGTGGGGGACCGACGCCCACAAGACCCTCAACGTCCCGTACGACTGCGGTATTGCCATCGTCAGGGATTCGGCAGCGCTGCGCAGCGCCATGGGACTGCAGCACACCAGCTACCTGATCCACGACGTCGAGGGTCCGGGCGACCCGTTCGAAAAAGCGCCGGAGCTGTCCCGCCGCGGCCGCGGAGTACCGGTGTGGGCCGCCCTCCGCTCCCTGGGCCGGGACGGCGTGGCAGCCCAGGTCCGCGGGCTCGCCGACGCCGCTTCGCAGATCGGCAGCCGCCTGGCCGACGTGGACGGTGTCGAGGTGCTCAACACCGTGGACTACACGCAGGTTTCGCTCGCGTTCGGGGACGACGCCACCACGCGCGCCGTGACAGCCCGGGTGATCGAGGACGGCAAGGTCTGGATGTCGGGTTCACGCTGGCAGGGCAGGGATGTCCTGCGCGTCTCGGTCAGCAACTGGAGCACTGACGCGGACGACGTCGGCACTGCCGTCGAGGCGGTCAGCTCGGCTTTGTCGGCTGTGAAGGCAGCGGGCTGACCACCCTGGGATACAGTCCAGCCTGTGAGGCACTATCCAGCCAGGGAGGCCACCGTCGCTCAGCTGTCGCTCTGCCCCGGCTCAGGCAGGGCGTGCGCCGAGGGGAGACCATCGAGGGTCCGCCCGGCAAGCGTGCTGGCCACCCAGAGCGACCGGGCCAGATCTCCCTGGTGGCGCGGCAAGGACGCGTAGCAGAGGGCGTTCTCCACTTCGCGTGCCACGGCCCACTGGCGCGCAGCTTCGGCGTCGAGGCCGGCCGCGGCGCTGAAGTCCTGGCACCGCCGCCTCAATCCTCCGGCCGGATCGCTCCGGGGCAGGTCGCCGAGGCGGTTCCACAGCAGCGGTGCCACCGCGAACTCCGGTTCGCCGATCATGGGCTGCGGGTCGATGGCGACGAAGGCTTCCCCGGGCAGCCCTCCGCTGATGGTGTGGGGCCGGGCCAGGATGTTCAGGAAATGCAGGTCCGTATGGACCAGGACATCGCGGCCCGAGCGGCGGCCAACGGCGCCGCGGGTCTGGCAGACTTCCAGGGCCGCCTCCAGTAGCCAGCGCGGGAACGGGCGGCCCTGCTGTTCCCAGTCGGCGGGCAGGTCATCGCTCCATTGTTCGGCCCGCCCGGCGATGTGATCGAACTCCTGCCACTGCGGCCGGCCGTCCGGCACCAGGCCCAACTGCCGCATGGTGCCGCCCCAGGCCACCGCCGCCTGATCCAGCGGAAGGGTCTGGAGCGAGGAGTCCGGATTCAGCCGCTCCAGCAGCATGGCGCACGTTCCGGCGTCGGATTCCAACAGCCGGACGGCGCCGGAGCCACCCCACAGCGCCAGCGCATGGCGTTCCACCCGTGCCTCATCGTGGGGAAACGCGATTTTGAGCGCCGCAGGAGTCCCGTCCGTCCGGCGGACCGGAACCACCACGCCGCCGTGGCCATGCCACGGGAGGGCGCCGGCTTCCAGGTCAACAGCCAGTTCCCAATGCTCCAGCCGCCCCTGCACCAGTCCCGGGAGGGAGGAAAGCCAGGCCCGTCCCGCGCTGCTGTGGCTGTAACGCCCGCTGAGCGCTGGCGGGATCGGCACGCCAATCTGGACACTCACAGGACGCCGCTTGCGCCAAGCAGGTTGCCGATCGAGAACGTGGCAGCCAAGGCCAAAGCCCCGCCCACTACCACCCTGGCGGCGGCCCGCAGCTTCGAACCGCCACCGATCCAGGCGCCCAGCGCCCCGGTGGCAGCGAGGGCCGCCAGCACGGCCGCGAACGTCAGGGGGACCCGGATGTTCTCCGGTGGCAGCAGGATGGCGGCCATCGGCAGGATGGCGCCGATGACGAATGCAGTCGCCGAAGCAATGGCGGCGTGCCACGGACTGACGATGTCTGTCTCGTCGATGTTCAGTTCGGCAGAGAGGTGCGCGCCCAGGGCGTCGTGGGCCGTCAGCTCCCGGGCCACGGCCCGGGCTGTGTCCAGGCTCAGGCCCTTGCCCTGGTATATCGCGGTGAGTTCCTCCAGCTCTTCCTCAGGCTGGTCCTGCAGTTCCAGGCGTTCCTTTTCGATCAGGGCCTGCTGGCTGTCCTTCTGGCTGCTAACGGATACGTATTCGCCCAGGGCCATGGATACTGCCCCACCCACCAGGCCGGCCATGCCGGCGACGAGGATCGGTCCGGACTGCGTGGTGACTCCCGCAACGCCCACCACGATTGCGGCGACCGAGACGATGCCGTCATTGGCACCGAGCACGCCGGCTCGCAGCCAGTTCAGACGCTGCGCGACGTCGTTCTGGTGTGGCTCATTCTCATGAAGGGCGGGGGCGCTGGCACTGTCCATGCCTCCAGCAAAGCATTAGTGCCTGCGCCTGGCCAGTGTGCCGTGCCTTGGCTACGAATTGCCGGGAGTGCTGGTTGTGGAAGTCTGCGGAGTTGATACAGGCTCCGGCAGGTGCGGCAGGAGTGCTTCGTCCAGGACCAAGCCGGGGACCGGGCCTGGCGACGCACGCCAATGGACGGTCCGCCGGGCCGCCGACTGAAGTGCCGAGAGTGCCCATACGCGTTCGCGCCCCGCGCTGAGCGCCACCACGTCGCCGAACACCGGAAGGGTCCCCGCCTCCAGGGTTCCCAGCCCATCTGCAGGGTCGGCCAGGAACGCCTGGCTCAGGACATAGCCGGGCTGCCTCGGAGGTACCGTGGCGCAGCGGGACCTGCCCATGGCCTCCGCTTCGCCCCGGAGGACGCCGTGCTGGGCCAGGAAGGTCGACGCCGGAGCAGCGGACCCGGAGTCAAGCCTGGTCAGCGCGGCCTGGTACGCGTAGACCAGTTCCAGCTCTCCCTGCACGGCCGAGGCCAAGGCTGAGCCAAGTTCCACGCCAGTGCCGGCGGCGGGGTCAGCTGCTTCGCTGGCACAACCGGCGGCTACTGAGGCCGAAACAGGCAGGGTGGGCGCCGGCGATGCGGGCGAGGAGGGGTCGGAACCCGGGAGTGCAGCCAACGCGATCCCGGTCGCCGAGGCCAGGTCCTCTGCAGCCAGAAGCTGCGCAGTACCGGTGCCGGCGAGAAGGCGGGCCATGCCGCCGTCGGCCGTTTCAGCGTCCCGGAGTCGCCGTGCCCCGCTTGCGTGAAGGGCAGCGGCGAAGTTCGCGGTGGTGGACGGCCGCGTGACGGTGGCCAGCGCCGTGGACGGGGCAGGGACGGGGGCAGTAGCCGCACGGTCCAGGGCAGGATCGCCGGCCGCATCAGCCGGCAGCATCAACGCGCGGGCCTGGACAGTCAGCAAAGTCACAATCCGGGCCAGGGCGGCCGCTTGTGGGGCCGGCGCAGTGGCGCCGGCAGTGACTTCGAGGTCCAGGCCAGCGGCCCTGAGGGTCAGGGAATCCGCGAACGCGGATGCCCTTGCCTGCTCGGAAAACGGCGGCGCCGCAGGCGGGGACGGTTCACGGGGGATGAGCACCACTCCGAGGCTCACCACCAGAAGGGCGGCCAGCGCAAAAACGGCGTACTGGAAATAACGCCTTCGGCGGCCGGATTCCTGCGTGTCGTCTTTCACAACAGACCATGTTCTCACGCCTCATGCGGATCTTCGTGCACCACTGTGGCCGGAAAATCGTTAGGCTAGTAGTCACAACATCATCTATTGGAAGGCGGCCGGCATCGTGAGTAATGCAGAAGCCACGACTTCATCAGACGCTACCGGAACGGGTACCGCTGTTGCTGCGCCCGCCAACAATCCCGAAGCCGTCAGGCTCCGGGCGCTGTTGGAACCGGCGGTCCAGGCCAACCGCCTGTACCTCGAGGACGTATCCATCCTGGCCGGTTCACACCGCGTAGTCCACGTGGTGGTTGACCTGCCGCAGGAGGAAACCGGCGGCGTAAACCTCGATGTCATCGCGGACATCTCCAGGGTCCTCTCCGACGTCCTGGACAATGATCCCGCAGACGACGGGCGCCCCTACGACCTCGAGGTTTCCTCCCCAGGCGTCGCGCGTCCCCTCACCGAGGTCCGGCACTGGCACCGCGCCCGGGGCCGGATGGTCAAGGTCAACGTCATCCAGGGCGAAAACGTCACCGGCAGGGTCCAGTCCGTGGACGATTCCGGCGTCACTATCATCCCGGAGATCGCTGTCAAGAAGGGCATGAAGCCCAAGCAGGGCGAGCCCCAGATTCTTCCTTTCGACAGGATCCGTAACGGAAAAGTCGAGATCGAATTCAGCCACCTCGAAGAAGCTGGTCTGGAACCTGAGCACAATGGACCTTCTGAGGAGGCCTGATGGATATTGACATGAGCGCGCTGAGACTACTGGAGCGTGAGCGCGAAATTCCGCTGGACCTCCTGATCCCCACCATCGAGCAGGCGCTCCTGGTGGCGTACCACAAATCGCCCGGCGCCTTCGAGAAGGCCCGGGCCGAGCTGGACCGCAAGAGCGGCCACGTAACCATCTGGGCAGTGGAGATCGACGACGACGGCGCCCCCATCGGCGAGTTCGAGGACACGCCTGCCGGCTTCGGCCGTATCGCGGCGAGCACCGCACGCCAGATCATCCTGCAGCGCCTGCGCGACGTCGAGGACGACGCCATCCTGGGCGAGTTCAAGGGCCGCGAGGGTGAACTTGTGGCCGGCCTGATCCAGCAGGGCAACAACCCGCACATGATCCAGGTCAACCTGGGTTCGGTGGAGGCCCTGCTGCCGCCGCCCGAACAGGTGCCGGGGGAGAAGTACATCCACGGCAACCGGCTCCGCGCCATCGTTATCGATGTCCACCGCGGCACCAAGGGCCCGTCCGTCACCCTTTCCCGTTCACACCCGGGCCTCGTCCGGAAGCTCTTCGAACTGGAGGTCCCGGAGATCGCGGACCGCTCGGTGGAGATCGTGGCACTGGCCCGCGAGGCCGGACACCGCACCAAGATCGCGGTCAAGGCCCACACCCAGGGCATCAACGCCAAGGGCGCCTGCATCGGCGAAATGGGTTCCCGCGTCCGCGCCGTTATGACGGAACTGAACGACGAAAAAATCGACATCGTCGACTTCAGCGAGGATCCGGCAACGTTTATTGCCAGTGCACTTTCCCCATCGCGTGTGAATTCGGTCACCATCGTGGACGAGGCCACCCGCTCCGCGCGTGTGGTGGTCCCGGACTACCAGCTCTCGCTGGCCATCGGCAAAGAGGGCCAGAACGCCCGGCTGGCGGCCAAGCTGACGGGCTGGCGAATCGATATCGTCTCGGACGCTGCCCCGGCGCGCGAAAGCTAATCCGGTTCCGGGGCAGCGGCCGGCGGCGGATGCCTCCGGCCGAAGCCCCGGTTTCGGGCAGAAGTGCCCCGAGGGGCTAGAATAGACATGACCGCGCCTAACGGCCGGTATTCGTGTGCCCTGAGAATTCCCGTTCCGCCGATGCGGTTGGGGCCTCAGGGCCGGCAGTTATGAACGTCAGGAAGATACTCACCGTGGCAGAAGTGCTTCACACCGAGGATCAACCGCAGCGTACCTGCATCGGATGCCGGAAGAAGGCACCGCGGTCTGAGTTACTCCGGCTCGTCGCCGAAGGCAGCGGTTCCACCGCAGTGCTGGTAGACGAACGACGCCGGATGGCTGGCAGGGGTGCATGGCTGCACCCCAGCGAAGCGTGCCTTGCCCTGGCGGTCAAGCGGCGAGCATTCGGAAGGGCCCTCAACGGCGCAACCGGGTCCACCGCCGTCGAACGCCGGATCATGGCAGGCAAGCAGGACGCCGGCCCGTTGCAGGTACCCCTGGTAGCTGCAGCAAAAACCGTCCAACCTGAAAGCGGGTCAGAAAACTGATGGAAACCCGATGAGTTCCCAGCGATGAGTGCGCAACGATGACAACTTTGTTGCGCTCTGCAATGGGCCCTGTAGTTGCAACCGCGGCTGGGGCCCGCAGTAAGAAGTAGACGGTTCGTGCCTGGCTCGGTGCGGACCGAGACAGGAGAAATGTGGCCAAGGTCCGCGTACACGAGCTTGCTAAAGAGCTCGGTATTACTTCCAAAGATGCAGTAACCAAACTGCAGGAACTGGGCGAATTCGTTCGCTCCGCCTCTTCAACCATTGAGGCCCCGGTGGTGCGGAAACTCCGCAACGCCTACCCCGACGCAGCTGCCAAGACCGCAGCTCCGGCAGCTGCGCCCAAGGCGCCTGCCCCGTCGGCCGACACACGACCCGCAGCACCTGCTCCGGGCCCCGCAGCTCCTTCAGCCCCGGCGGCACCAGCTGCTGCGGCTCCGGCTGCACCCGCACCCGCTGCCGTTTCCGCAGCTCCGGCAGCACCTGCCGCAGCACCGGTTGCGTCAGCCCCGGCCGCAAGCGCACCGTCCACCGGCGCCAAGCCTGGTGCCCGTCCGGCACCGAAGGCTGAAGCCCCGGCCGCGCCGACCCGCTCTGGCGGATCAACACAGGGTGGTTCGCAGGGCGGCTCCGCACCGCGTCCCGGCGGTCCCCGTCCGGGCAACAACCCGTTCGCCACGTCCCAGGGCATGCCCCGCGGCCGCGGTGGCGACGGAGAGCGTGCTCCCCGTCCGGGTAACAACCCGTTCGCTCCTTCGCAGGGCATGCCCCGCGCCGGTGGCCGTCCCGACGGCGACCGTCCCGGTGGTCCGCGTCCCGCAGCCGGTGCAGGCGGCCCCCGTCCCGGTGGTCCGCGTCCCGCAGCCGGTGCCGGTGGCCCCCGTCCGGGTGGTCCGCGTCCCGCAGCAGGCGCCGGCGGCGCTGGTGGTCCGCGTACCGCGGGTGCCGGTGGAAACCGTCCTACTCCGGGCATGATGCCCAACCGCACTGAGCGTCCCGCACCCGCTGGTGCAGGCCGTCCCGGTGGCGGCGCCCGTGGTCCCGGACGTCCGGGTGGCGCTCCAGGCACCGGTGGCGCACCGGGTGCCGGTGGCGGCGCTCCGGCCGGCGGTGGCTTCGGCAAGGGTGGCCGCGGTCGCGGTGGCACCCAGGGTGCTTTCGGTAAGGGCGGCGCAGGCCGCGGCAAGCAGCGCAAGTCGAAGCGTGCCAAGCGCCAGGAACTCGAGCAGATGAGTGCTCCGTCGCTGGGTGGCGTGAGCGTACCCCGCGGCGACGGCAACACCGTAGTCCGGCTTCGCCGTGGCTCGTCCATTACGGACTTTGCCGACAAGATCGAGGCAAACCCCGCAGCACTGGTGACGGTCCTCTTCCACCTCGGCGAAATGGCCACGGCCACGCAGTCGCTGGATGAGGAAACCTTCGCACTGCTCGGCGAGGAGCTTGGCTACAAGCTCCAGGTTGTGTCGCCGGAGGACGAGGAGCGCGAGCTGCTCTCCGGCTTCGACATCGACTTCGAAGCAGAACTCGAAGCCGAAGGCGACGAAGACCTCGAGGCACGTCCTCCGGTTGTCACCGTTATGGGCCACGTTGACCACGGTAAAACCCGCCTGCTCGATGCCATCCGCAAGTCCGACGTTATGGCGGGCGAGCACGGCGGCAT
>NZ_JAKFFD010000105.1:0-6516 GCF_036675385.1 Pseudarthrobacter sp.
GCAGCGATCTCCGAAGCCGGCACGTTGTGCTCTTCCTCGTAGGAGGAGATGAGGTCGCGGAACGCGGCAACGTCCTCGGACTCGAGGGTCTCCGTGATGCGCTCGGCGAACTTGCCCAGGCGCAGCGTGTTCACGGTTTCGGCCGTGGGCAGGTGCATCTGCTCCACCGGCTGGCGTGTTGCCTTTTCGATGGAACGCAGCAGGTACTTCTCCCGCGGCGTCATGAACAGGATGGCGTCGCCGGAACGGCCTGCACGGCCGGTGCGGCCGATGCGGTGGACGTAGGACTCGGTGTCGTGCGGGATGTCGTAGTTGACCACGTGGCTGATGCGCTCAACGTCAAGGCCGCGGGCCGCGACGTCGGTGGCCACCAGGATATCGATGCGGCCTTCCTTCAGCGCCTCGACAGTGCGTTCACGCTGCTGCTGCGGGATGTCGCCGTTGATGGCGGCGGCCTGGAAGCCGCGGGACTTCAGCTTGTCAGCCAGGTCCTCGGTAGCCATCTTGGTGCGCACGAAGGCGATAACGCCGTCGAACTCTTCAACCTCGAGGATGCGGGTCAGGGCGTCAAGCTTGTGCGGGCCCATGACCTGCAGGTACCGCTGGCGGGTGTTGGCGCCGGTGGTGGTCTTGGACTTGACCGAGATCTCGGCCGGGTTGTTCAGGTACTGCTTGGACATGCGGCGGATCTGGCTCGGCATGGTGGCCGAGAACAGTGCAACCTGGCGGTCCGACGGGGTCTGCTGGAAGATCTGCTCCACGTCTTCGGCGAAGCCCATGCGCAGCATTTCGTCGGCCTCGTCCAGCACCAGGTACTGGAGCTCGGACAGGTCCAGGGAACCCTTGGAGATGTGGTCGATCACACGGCCGGGAGTACCGACAACAACCTGGGCACCGCGGCGCAGGCCGGCGAGCTGGGGGCCGTAGGCGGAGCCGCCGTAGACGGGGAGGACGGTGAAGTCATCGATGTGCTTGGCGTACGAGGTGAAGGCCTCGGCAACCTGGAGCGCGAGCTCGCGGGTCGGAGCCAGGACCAGGGCCTGGGTCTTGCGGGACGGGCCGTTGAGGTCGTGGAGCTCGGCCAGGCGGGACAGTGCCGGTACTGCGAATGCTGCAGTCTTACCGGTACCGGTCTGGGCGAGGCCCACAACGTCGCGGCCTTCAAGCAGCAGCGGGATGGTTGCTGCCTGGATGGGGGAAGGCTTTTCGTAGCCGACATCCTGCAGGGCGGCGAGGACGCGGGCGTCGATGCCGAGATCGGCGAACTTGACGCCCTCGTCTTCGGTTTCCTCAGCCTTGGCAGCAGGCGCCTCGGTCTGAGCGGCAGGCGCTTCTTCGACCTTGGCGGGGGCTTCTTCAGCGGGAGCGGCGGGCGCTTCAGCTTCGGTGGCGGCGGGCTCTGCTGCGGGGGCAACGGCCTCGGTGAATTCGACAGCGACGGTTTCGGCAGTTACTGCTTCGGCGGTGGCGTCATTTTGATTTTCAGGCATAGGGAAATTTCCTCATCCATAGGGGGCCAGGCGGCACAACCCGAGGTGAGCGGAGCCGCAGTACAATGTGCCGTGGGTGCCGGGCATACATTGACCGGCCGGTCACTTAGAAGTCCGGCGCTTTCGCAATCCCGTGGCAGGACTTCCCGCTGCATCTCTTGGCTGCTATCTCAGCAGTCTGTACAGCGTTTTCTTTAGCCGGCTCTCCCTATGAAAATGCCCGCATCACATTAGCGGGCCCCAACACTTGCCAGTCCTGCCTCAAAAATTGGGCAGGAATAAGGGATTTCCGGAGTGGGGGATATTTCTAGTGTAGGGTACGGATCCGCTTTGCGGCTAATTGAACGTTCGACGGCGGCGGTGAGCTTGCGCACATGGCCGTCGGTTCCATGCGGCTAAGGCCGTGACACTACCGTCCCAGCCGCCGCAGCAGCGCCTCAAAGGCGTCGTGGTACTCGGGCTGGAGGCGGATCTCACCGTCGGCGTCGGCATCCCGCAACGCTTCCATGGACTCAAGGTCAGGTTCGCTGAACCACTTTCCGATGGTGATGCCGTGGGTCGGCACGAAAAGCCGGTGGATGTGGTCGCCGGCCTGGACGGTGCCGGTGCGGATCACGCGCAGGTAGGTACCAATCCGGCCCGCTTCCGTGAAGCGCTTGACCCATTGCGGCTCCCCCATCCGACGCTGGAAGGCGGCGCACGGGACGCGCGGCGAAGTCACTTCAACTTCGACGTCCAGCCCGATCTTCCAGCGTTCGCCGATCACTGCCCCGGTGGTCTCGATGCCGGACACGCGAAGGTTTTCCCCGAAGATCCCGGGCGTGAGGTCGCGCTGAAGCTCCTTCGCCCAGTAGTCGGCATCATCCTGGGAGTACGCGTAGATGGCCTGGTCTTCGCCGCCATGGTGGATCCGGCTTGCCTGGACGTCACCGTGGAGGCCGAGTTTGTGGACTTTGACGGGACCTTCCACCGGCCGCTTGTCGATAGCGGTGACTCCCACGCTGCCTTCATCGGGAAGGAGCTGGTGGACACGGCAGACGGCTAGCACTGATGCAGTTTCCATGGCTCCAGTGTAGGGTTCCCGGCGTTGCAGCCACCGCTGGAACCGGAGATTGGCAGTTCTCTCCCGTTTCGTGCTCGCAGCCGGACCGGGCAGAGACTACGCTGATTTCAGGATTGAGCTTCCGGCGCACAGCTGCGCCCACATTCAGCATGGACTACCAAGGGGGGACGTCATGGACCCGGAAAAGGACCAAGGCAACGGTCCGGACAAGGACAAGGACCAGGCCAACGGCCAGGGCACCGGTCAAGGCAAGGACCAGGGGGCGCCGAAACCGCCTCCGTGGCAGGTTCCCAAACCGGAGCTGCGCCCCGAACTCCTGAACGAACCCATTCCCACGGTTGATCCCTTCGCCCGGGACCGTGAGCGCCAGACCCATGATGCGGCCGCGCGCAAGAAGCGTTCCCAGCGGCGGACCGTTGTGGTGGGCCTCGGTGTCACCGCCCTCCTGGCCGGGACTATCACCGCCATCGTGGCCAGCAACGAGGATGAGCCCGAGTACGCCCAGGTCTGCTTCAACGACGAGACCGGCGAGCGCGTGGAGGATACGCAGTGCAACAGCTCGGCGGGACGCAGCGGTGCGCTCTACGCGTGGTACTTCTACTCCCGCGGCGCCAGTGTTCCCGGGGTGGGCCAGAACCGGTCCTCGTATCCGAGCTACACCAGCACCATCCCCAGCGGCGCCAAGGCATCCACCGGGTACAGCACCAAGGGCGGAACGGTCAGCAGGGGCGGCTTTGGCAGCAGCTCCAAGGGCGGAAGCACGGGGGGCTAGGCGTGAAGCGGTTGTTATCGGAGCCCAGGCCTGACTGGAAGCAGAAGATCGAAGAGCAGGGCCTGGTCTTCTCCACCACCACCATGCCCAACGGCCGGAAGATTGAATACTGGAACGAGGCCGCCTACTACGAATTCACCATGGACGAGGTGGAGACGCTGGAGGTCACGGCCGAGGACATGCACAAGATGTGCCTGGAGGCAGCCAAGTTCCTGGCCACGGGCGCCATGGGGAACATCGGCATCGGCCCGCAGGCACTGGAGCTCGCGGCTGAGTCGTTGCAGGCCGCGGACATGGATATCTACGGGCGCTTCGACTTTATCTATGACGGCCAGGGCGGACCGGCCAAGATGCTGGAGTACAACGCCGACACCCCCACCGGCCTGATCGAGGCCGCCGTCGCGCAATGGTTCTGGCTGCAGGACGTGTTCCCGGAGAAGGACCAGTGGAACGGCATCCACGAGGCCCTGATCCGGCAGTGGAAGAAAATGCAGTACCGCACCGGCATGAGCACGCTCCACATAGCCCATTCCGAGGCTGAGGAGTCCGGCGAGGACTGGATGACGGCCGCGTATATGCGGGACGTGGCCAGCCAGGCGGGCTGGACCACCATCGGCATCAATATGTCCGATATCGGCTGGGATCCCAACCTGAACCGCTTTGTGGACCTGGACAACTTCATGATCAGCACCATGTTCAAGCTGTATCCCTGGGAGCTGATGATGAAGGAGCCGTTCGGGCACCGGCTGCTGCAGCGCGCACATAATCCCCGTTGGGTGGAGCCTGCGTGGAAAATGCTGCTCTCCAACAAGGCCTTGCTGGCTGCTCTGTGGCACCTGTACCCGGACCACCCCCACCTGCTGCCGGCCTACCTCAACGAGCCCGGACCCCTGAAGGAATGGGTGGCCAAGCCGCTGCATGGGCGCGAAGGCGACAATATCAAGATCCATGCGCCGGGCATCAGCCTGGAGCAGCCCGGCGGGTACGGCCGAGAAGGCTGGTGCTACCAGCAGTTCCATGCGTTGCCCGACTTCGACGGCAACCACCCCGTCCTTGGCCTCTGGGTGGTGGACGGCGAGTCCGTGGGCTGCGGGATCCGCGAATCGGACGGCCCCATCACCGACTACTTCTGCCGTTTTGTGCCCAACACTATTGACGCCCCGGCGCCGCTTTCAGCGCAGGCCCACTCCAGCAAAGCAGGTATCGCACTATGAGCACCCTGATATTCCAGAGCCCGGTGACCGTATGAGTGCGGAGACGACGACGGCGGGCGGCGCTTCCGGCGGACCGTCCGGCGGTGCCGTCCCCGACAAGGGGCTCCGTGCGGGGATCCTGGACCTCGGCGACTCGGTCATGCTGGGGCTCGCGTCCACGGCGCCCGTGTATTCGCTGGCCGCCACGCTGGGCCTGATCGTGGCCGTCAACGGGAACTACACTCCCCTGATCCTGGTCCTCGGGTTCATCCCCGTCCTGTTCATCGCCTACGCCTTCCGGGAGCTGAACAGCGCCATGCCGGACTGCGGCACCACGTTCACCTGGTCCCGCCGGGCGTTCGGTCCCTGGGCGGGTTGGCTGGGCGGCTGGGGTGTTGCCCTGGCCGGCATCGTGGTCCTGGCCAATCTCGCCCAGGTGGCAGGCCAGTATCTGTGGCTGCTGATCGGCGACGGCTCACTGGCGGAAAACAAGGTGGTGGTCACCGCCACCGGCGTGTTGTTCATCGTGTTTATGACCCTGGTGAACTACCGGGGCATCCGGCTGGGCGAGCATGTCCAGCGGGTGCTGACGTACGTTCAGTATGTGTCGCTGGGCATCTTTGCGCTGGCCATCATTGTGCGGATCGCGGGCGGTGCGCCCGAGGGCCAGGCCTTTGACATCGAGTGGTTCAACCCTGCCGGTGCCTTCGCGGACCCCTTCGCCGTGGTGCACGGTTCGCTGCTTGCCCTGTTCATCTATTGGGGCTGGGATACCTGCCTGGCCGTGAATGAGGAGACCGAAAACCCGTCCACCACGCCGGGGCGCGGCGCCGTCATTTCGGCCTTTGTCCTGGTGGCCATCTACGTTTCGGTGGCGCTGCTGGTGATGATGTACGCCACTGTCGGGACCGAGGGCATCGGCCTGGGCAACGAAGCGAACCAGTCCGACGTCTTCCTGGCCATGAAGGACGTGGTCCTGGGTCCGTGGGGCTGGCTGATCGTGGTGGCCGTCCTGGCCTCCGTGCTGTCTTCCACGCAGACCACCATCCTGCCCACGGCCCGCGGCACACTGTCGATGGGCGTGCACGGTGCGCTGCCGCCGAAGTTCGGCGAAGTCCACACCCGCAACCAGACCCCTGGATTCTCCACCCAGGTCATGGGCGCAGCGGCCGTGGTGTACTACGTGGCCATGAGCTTCCTCAGCGAAAACCTGCTCTCCGATTCCATCAGCGCCATCAGCCTGTTCATCGCGTTCTACTATGCGCTGACGGGGTTCGCGTGCTTCTGGTATTTCCGCGGCACCTTCCGGGATTCGGCCCGCAATCTCTGGTTCCGGGGTGTCCTGCCGCTGCTCGGTGCACTGCTCCTCACGGCGGCGTTCTTCATTTCCGCTGTCCAGATGTGGGATCCGGCCTACGGCGACACCCAGATCTTCGGCGTCGGCGGGGCGTTTGTCAGCGGCGTGGTGCTACTGGCCCTGGGCGTTGTCCTGGCCGTTGTCTGCAGGTTCCTGCCGTCAACGCGGGAGTACTTCACCGGGAAGCCGGCGGCGGCCGCCACACCGACGTCGGCCTAAGATACTCAGATGAGCGACGCTGACGTCACTGCCGAAGTACTTGCCTCACCGGACCCATCGGACATCCTGGCCCTTGATGCGCTGCTGAGCGCTGACGAGCGTGCGCTCCGGCAGCGGATCCGCGACTTCACCGACCAGCGGATCAAACCAAACATCGCCCGCTGGTACGACGACGCCGTCTTTCCGCTGGAGCTCGCTCCCGAACTCGGCGAGCTGGGCGTCCTGGGGATGCACCTGGAAGGGTACGGCTGCCCCGGCCGTTCCGCCGTCGAATACGGCCTGGCGGCGATGGAACTTGAGGCCGGCGATTCCGGGATCCGGACCTTCGTCTCGGTGCAGGGGTCCCTGGCCATGACGGCGATCCACAAATGGGGTTCGGAGGACCAGAAGCAGGAGTGGCTCCCCCGGATGGCCGCCGGCGA
>NZ_JAKFFD010000190.1:0-26885 GCF_036675385.1 Pseudarthrobacter sp.
CAGCGCCAGTTCGGTGCCGAAGGACCAGCCCACCAGCCAGCGGTTGGGCAGCTGGCGTTCGACGGCGAAACGTACCGCCGCCTCAACGTCCTGCCGCTCGCCGATCCCCTCTTCGAAGGAACCGGCGCTGGTTCCCCGCGGCGACTCCGTCCCGCGCGTGTTGAAACGAAGCACAGCCACGCCGGCCAGGGCCGGAAGCCGGTAGGACGCCTTGCGGTACACGTGCGAGTCCATAAAACCGCCGTGCGTCGGAAGCGGATGCAGGGTGATCAACGTCGCTGTGACCTGGCCGGACTCGGGCAGCGCCAGTTCCCCCACCAGCGTGTGGCCATCCTCCGTGCGGAGCTCGATGTTCTCGCGCCGGGCCGGCAGCACCGTTGACGCGCGGATGGGTGCGGGCCCTGTTGGCTGGCTGAATTCGTACGACGCGGGATCAAAAGTCATGCCTGCCAGCTTAGCGACTCCCGGCGTCCGCAGGCGCAGTGCGCTGGCTCTTAGCGCGGCTTCTCCGGGGCGGAGCCGTTCGCCGGAGCCCAGTCAGCGGTAACGGTACGTCCGGGACAGCCAGCAGTTGGTGTGCCAGTGGCGGCGCTCAGCCAGGCCTGCGGCCGCACCAAATATGTGATCGTCCTTCCAGACCACCAGATGGGCGATGCCGGGGACCACAGCAGTTGAACAGCCGGGGCAGATGTAGGTCTTTTCCGCGTTCCTGGCGGTCATGGTCCTGACCATCCATTCTCCGTCGGGCGCGCTTTCCCGGCGGGCGATTCCAGCCCGCGCCCGCTCCAAATCCAACTCCGGAACATCGCCGTTGCCCTTCTTGCCTACCGGCTTTCCGCCAGCTATGCCCGGCTTTCCGGAGGCAGGGCGGCGGGGACGGTTGGAACGCGGCATGCCTCCATTCTGCCCCAGCCCCGGTAGTGTGTACGGCGTGCGACTTGTCATAGCCCGATGTTCAGTTGATTATGTTGGCCGGCTCAAAGCCCATCTCCCCCTTGCCACCAGGCTCCTGCTGGTCAAGGCCGACGGCTCGGTGCTGGTTCATTCCGACGGCGGCTCCTACAAGCCGCTGAACTGGATGAGCCCGCCTGCCACCCTGCGGGTGACCTCGCCGGAGGACATTGACCTGGAGCTTGGCGTCACGGAACAGTGGACCGTCCAGTCCGCCAAGACCGATGACCGCCTGATCATCAACATCCACGAGCAGCTGCACGAGTCCGCCCACGACCTTGGAGTGGACCCCGGTCTCATCAAGGACGGCGTCGAAGCTGACCTCCAGCGCCTGCTTGCCGATCAGATCGAGACTCTGGGTTCAGGCTTTTCGCTCATTCGCCGCGAGTACTTCACCGCCATCGGCCCGGTGGACATCCTGGCCCGTGACGCCAGCGGGGCCACCGTGGCCATCGAGCTGAAGCGGCGGGGCGACATTGACGGCGTGGAGCAGCTCACGCGCTACCTTGAACTCCTGAACCGCGATCCGCTGCTGGCCCCGGTCCGTGGCATCTTCGCTGCCCAGCAGATCAAGCCGCAGGCCAAGGTGCTGGCCAACGACCGCGGCATCGACTGCATCACGCTGGACTACGACGCCATGCGCGGCGTGGACGACAGCGACTCCCGGCTTTTCTGAGGCCCGCTATCCGCTTTTATGACGCCGAGTTCCGCTTTTCTGACGCCGGATATCCGCACCGGTGACGCCTTCGGCCCCCTGACAAGGGGATTCATCCTTTTTATACGCAAAATTTGCTGTATTGGCCGTTCAGACCATTGACCTGACGGAATCGGCGTGAAATTCTTAGACCAGTCTTTGTGTAGGTGTTTTTCATGCTCGCAAGACATGTTGCGAGCGCGAAGCTCCTGCAGCGCAGGTTCCCAGGAACGGCATTGAAGGATTCTTCTCGCGGAGTGACCGAGTCCGGCACGAGGTGTGCCGAACTTAGACAAGTTCCATAATGAGGAGAAATAAATGGCACAGGGAACCGTCAAGTGGTTCAACGCTGAAAAGGGCTTCGGCTTCATCACCCCGGATGACTCCGATGGCGATGTCTTCGTTCACTACTCGGAAATCCAGACCGGTGGCTTCAAGACCCTCGACGAGAACCAGCGCGTTCAGTTCGAAATCGGTCAGGGTGCCAAGGGCCCCCAGGCTACCGGCGTAACGCTGGTCTAGTCCCCCGCCCGGCGGCCGCCATCTGCGTGGCCTCCAGCGAAGAAAAGATCCCCGGCATCCGTGCCGGGGATCTTTTCTTTGTCCGCGATGTCATCGTCCACCGTGACTTCCAGTCGCAAATCGTTCGCGCCGCTGTGAGGATCAGCTTCCCTGGCCCACCAGGCCCCGGACCAGCCGTGCCCCCTGCCGCAGCGAAAGGCCGGGCAAATAGGCCCGGGTGAGCGCCCGTCCGATCGCCGGCAACTGCAGCGGATCCTGGTAATACAGGTAAAGGGTTCGGTACTCGGGTTTGAAGCGTGATTTAAAAGCCGCCAGGGACCGGAATCCGTAGACCGGTTCGAGCGCGTGGCCCACCACATCGAGGATGCGGACGAGGTTCTCTGCCGGCACCGGCTTCCCCGGCGTTTCGTCGCCGGGCCGGCTGGCGAGCGGGGACCCGGAGAGCGAGATCACCTCCACGGATTCGCGCAACTCCAAGACCGCCGAAGCAATGAGGAACTCCATCACCCCGGGGAATCCGTCAGCACCCCGGCGCATAACGTCCAGTGTGCGGCTGACCAGCGTCCCGCCGTCGTAAACGGGCAACCAGCTGGTGACCCCGTGCACGTGTCCGTCGCCGTCCACGGCCAGGCAGCACAGCACTTCGTCGTCCATCAGCTCATCCATGCCGCCCAGCGTGAATCCCATTTCCGGAACTGATTTTCCTGCCGCCCATTCCTCCGACACTTCGCTGAGCCGGGCACGCAGGGCGGACGGAAGCCCGTGGTACGTACCCCAGACGGCTTTGACGCCCATCTTGGCGGCGCGGTTGCGGGCAGTCCTGACGTTCTGCCATTCCTTGCCCGTGAATTCAAGTTGCCGGACGGACAGCCTGGTCTCCTGCGCCACCGACACGCGCTGGAAGCCCCGGTCCTGCAGCAGGGGCCACAGCGTGTCATCGCACGAGTAGAAGGCCGGGATGAGCGCGCGGTTGCCGCAGTAGGAAAGAAACCCTTCGGCAGTCCGCTGACGGGAGTCGGCCGCACCGAAGGGGCCGGCCAGCGTCAGGGCAACACTGCCGTGCAGCTGGTAGGCGACGGCGCCGCGTGCATCCGGGCTGAACCAGTACCGGTTGGGCTCCCAGAGGGCCATCCACGACAGTGAATCGCCGCCCTCATGCAACAGCTTCCGGGCCGCGGCCCTGTCGTCGTGGCCCGAATCGCTGCCATGATGCCGGCCCAGGAGCACGGACCAGACGCCGGCCAACGCAACGAGCCAGAAGACCGGTCCGGAATAGCCAAAAATCAGGGACTCGAGGCCGTCCCGTTCGGCAAAGACCCGGTGGTAGAGATTCGGCAGTGGAACCGGCAGATACTGCCTGGACAGTTCAGCCAGCAAGCCCAGCAGGCCGCCGTCGCGCGTCATTCCCCCCGCGGCAAACCAGGCCAGCGCGTAGCTCCCGGCCAGGAGGAGCCAGACGCCACCCACCACCGCCATGAGCCGACGACGGGCGGCAGGAATCGTCTCGACGCGGAACTGGCGGCGGTTAACCCAGAGCAGGACCGCCAGCAGCAGCGGGACGATCACCAAAGGCAGGATGTGGACAAAACCCGAACCCATGGCGGCAGTATGCGGCCGCGCGGGATAGTGCGGGATCAGCGCGAACAGGGCCAGGTAGACGGCGGCCAACGCCGTGACCGCCAACTGAAGGGCCAACGTGATGCGCAGTGCCATGCGGCGGCCGCGGCGCATTCCGTCAGCACAGATGAGGAGCAGAACCACCGGCACTACTGCCAGGGCGAGGCCAAAGGGTCCCGCGAAGCCCGTCCGCCCCACCTCCAGGCAGGATGCCTCCACTGTTGCTCCGCAGTTTGCTTCAAGCTGGCCCAGTGTGGGCATGGGATTCAGCACCACGTCCCGGAGCAACGCCAGCGGGCCGGTGGGCGTCCGGGCAACGGCGGTAAGGATAGGCCCCACGGCGAACACGGCAACCGTCAGGGCGAGCAGGTTCCTGGTTTCCCTGCCACTCGAACGGGGCGGGTGAAGCTGGCCGTGGTCGCCCTGGTTCCACCAGCTGGCCGCGAGTCCTACCGCTGCACCAACCAGGCCGATGACGGTCTCGGCATGCCCCACATACAGGACCAGCAGGAGCGACACCGAGAGCAGCCCCGTCCGCAACCGGCGCCGCCACAGGACCGGAATCCTGCCGCTCGCTGCCAGCGAAGCCGCCAGGACGGCGGCGTAGGGTCCGATCAGGCTGTAGTCCGCCATCAGTCCCAGCCAGCCGTCTCCCGCATACCTCGCCACCTGGGTCAGGAGCAGAAAGACTGTAACGGCAGCAAACTGGCCACCGAGGAAAAACGCTGCGGCCTGAAGCGGCCCAAGATGCCTCTCGGCCAGGCCCAGCAGCAATAGGATCATCAGGGACGCCACCAGATAGGCCAGCGGGTTGGTGGCAAAGAACAGTGACGTCACCAGGGACCACCAGTTGCCGGCCTTCAGACCCGGGGCGCTGACGCCTGCGACAGATAGAAGGTCCTCCGGCGGCCCGCTGAGGAAGCTGCCGGTTGCCGCCCCGACCAACAGGAAAATACCGAGGATACTGAGGGTCAGTGGCACCGACCGCAGGTAGCCCCACATTCTTCGGACAGCCGGAAGCAGGACGGCTGACCAGAGCAGGGCCGGCGCACGGGATT
This sequence comes from Pseudarthrobacter sp., assembly GCF_036675385.1. NCBI lineage: Bacteria > Bacillati > Actinomycetota > Actinomycetes > Micrococcales > Micrococcaceae > Pseudarthrobacter > Pseudarthrobacter sp. Next base: position 4,843 of record NZ_JAKFFD010000190.1, read on the forward strand.
CGCCAGCTTCCCTCATTTGGCCCACCCCCATTGTGCGGCCAGCAGCTCAAGCCCATTGTCCATGCCGGGAGTCAGCACGTCCCACGAATGGCCGGTGTGTGCCACCACGTCCGAGCCCACGGTGAAACCTGCCCCGCGGGCCGCCGCCTCAAGGGTCCGCAGATTTGCCACGAACTCCGGATCTGTGGCCCCGGCCGCGAAATACGCCACGCTGCCAGGATATTTGCGCTCCTTCAACAGCGTCAGCGGTATCTGGGCATCAAAGGCAGCGGTGTCGCCGTGGAAGGCCGCATCAACAGTTTTCTGGCGTTCCTTGGCCAGCGCAGGCTCGTTCTCGCTGGAAAAGGCGAGAACACCCGTGTACAGCTCCGGGTGGCGGGTGGCCATCTGGACTGCGCAGGTTGCACCAAAACTGAAACCGCCGATGGCCCATTGCCGGTGGTCGGAGTCCACGTCCAACGTTCCCGAGATCCATGCCGGCACATCGACAGCGAGGTAAGTGTCTGCCTGGGCGATGGCGCTGTCCATGCAGAGATTGTTCGCCGACTGGCTGCCGTTGGGATCAACCACCACAACAACAGGCGCCACTCCCCCATGCCGGGCGGCGAAACTGTCCATGCGTGCCGGGAGCGACCCGCCGGTCAACCAGTCGGCAGGGCCGCCGGGCTGGCCGGGCACCAGAACCAGGACCGGAAGGCTGGGACGGTTCGAAGCAAAGTAGGCCGGCGGCAGGTAGATGTATGAGTCGCGTGCCTGGAGGCCCGAGGACGTTCCTGGGATGGATGCGGTGCGGAGAGCGCCATCGGCAGGGAGCTCACTGGCCGGTTTCCATCCGTCCAGAGACGTTGCCGGGCTGTTCGGCTGGCGCATCAGCTCCTGTTCCAGGGCCGGGACGCGGCTCAGCGCCGTTCCCGTCAAGTCCGCAACTGTCCGGTTGAGGCCGAAATAAGCGTTGATCTGCACCACGGCCAGCAGCACCACGGCGAGGAGGGCAAGCACATCCAGCGCACGGCGACGCCACGACGCCGCGCGAAGCCGGAGCAACACCAGCAGGAGGGCGGCCACGGCGGAAAACACCCACGCCAGGACGTCGAACGGCAGTTCTTCGGGGAAGGTTGAGGCCCAATAGATGAGGACCCAATGGACCAGGAGCACCACGACGGCTGCGGCGGCAACTGCGGCGGCAACACTGAGGAACCAGCGGCGGCGGCCAAGGGCGCGCGGACGCCAGACCAGGGAAAGCGCGGCGGTGGCACCAAGAACCCAGGCGGCCCAGTACACCGGTCCGTCGGTCAACCGGATATCAGCGATCCAGTCCACGCGGCTAGCGCCAGGTACCCACGCCGATGACCGGCCCGGCTTCCAGCCAGGAGGACAGTCCCGTGTAGGCATCGAATTTCATGGCCAGCCGCAGATCCTGGCCTTCGTACCGCAGCTCGACAATCACGACGTCGGGCTGGACCTTTACGGCTTCGGCCTCGGTGGGCTTGCGGCGGCCCAGCAGCTCCAGGGAGCTGCGCTTGAACTTATGTTTGGGACGCACGCTCAGGGACAGCAGGCGGAACCATTCAAGGTCGTTGTCCTGGTAACGACAAACCCCCATCTGCCAGCTGTTTCCAGCAACGCAAATGGAGGCGTCCACTGTGCCAAGGGCGCGCCGCAGATTGAAGCGGCGCACCCCCGAAAGGCACAGTGCGAAAATCAGCAATCCGAAAACGATTGCCAAGGAGATGAACGTAAAAGTCGGAGCGTCCATCAAGGTCGTGCTAGCGGATCCCAGCAGTAGCCGCGTCACCCAGTTGGGCGTTGTCAGCAACAATCACCACGCGGTTGTTGTCGACGGAGAAGAATCCGCCGTCAACAGCCACGGCAATGCGGTTCCCGGAAACCGGCTCAATGGCCAGTTCACCTTCGGCCAGGATCGCCAGCAGGGGCGAGTGGCCGGGCAGGATTCCGATCTCACCATCGCTGGTGCGGGCCTTGACCATCTTGGCCGCTCCGGACCACACGAAGTGATCCGCTGCGACAATCTCAACCTCAAGCTCAGCCATATTACTTGGTCTGTTCCTGGATCTTGGCCCACTGGCGCTCAACATCGTCCAGGCCGCCGACGTTGAAGAACGCCTGCTCTGCAACGTGGTCAAGTTCGCCGTCGCAGATAGCGGTGAAGCCTTCAACCGTGTCCTTGATGGTCACGGTGGAGCCCTCGACGCCGGTGAACTGCTTGGCGGTGTAGGTGTTCTGGGAGAGGAACTGCTGGATACGGCGTGCACGCGACACGACGATCTTGTCCTCTTCCGACAGTTCGTCAACACCAAGGATGGCGATGATGTCCTGGAGTTCCTTGTTCTTCTGCAGGATCTGCTTCACACGGACAGCCGTGTTGTAGTGGTCCTGACCGATGTACTGCGGGTCCAGGATGCGGGACGTCGACGTCAGCGGGTCAACGGCCGGGTACAGACCACGGGAAGCAATTTCACGGGAAAGTTCCGTGGTTGCGTCGAGGTGTGCGAAGGTCGTGGCCGGGGCCGGGTCGGTGTAGTCATCTGCGGGAACGTAGATGGCCTGCATCGAGGTGATCGAGTGGCCCTTGGTGGACGTGATGCGCTCCTGGAGGAGACCCATCTCGTCAGCCAGGTTGGGCTGGTAGCCCACGGCCGACGGCATGCGGCCGAGAAGGGTGGAAACCTCGGAGCCTGCCTGGGTGAAGCGGAAGATGTTGTCGATGAAGAGCAGCACGTCCTGGTTCTGCACATCGCGGAAGTACTCCGCCATGGTCAGGGCGGACAGTGCAACGCGCAGACGCGTTCCCGGCGGCTCATCCATCTGGCCGAATACAAGGGCGGTGTCCTTGAGGACGCCTGCCTCTTCCATTTCAACCCAGAGGTCGTTACCTTCACGGGTACGCTCGCCAACACCGGCGAATACCGAGGTACCACCGAAGTTACGGGCCACACGGGTGATCATTTCCTGGATCAGAACCGTCTTGCCCACGCCGGCGCCGCCGAAGAGGCCGATCTTTCCACCCTTGATGTACGGGGTGAGAAGGTCAATGACCTTGATGCCGGTTTCCAGCATCTCGGTGGAGCCTTCGAGCGTTGCGAAGGCCGGGGCCTTGCGGTGGATCGGCCAGTAGTCCGCAGCCTGGATCTCGGACTCGTCAACATCCAGCGGCTTGCCGAGGACGTTGAAGATGTGGCCCTTGACGCCGTCGCCGACGGGCACGGTGATCGGAGAACCGGTGTCCACTACGTTGGTGCCGCGGACGAGTCCGTCGGTAGCCTGCAGGGCGATGGCGCGGATGAGGTTGTCGCCCAAGTGCAGGGCAACCTCGAACGTGATGGTCTTGGTCTCACCGTTGAGGGTAATCTCCGTGGTGAGGGCGTTGTAAATCGAGGGGATTGCGTCAGCCGGGAATTCGACGTCGACAACCGGGCCAATAACACGTGCAATACGGCCGGTCGCACCGGACGTTGCGGCTACGTGTTCGGTAGCAGTGGCAGTCATCTCTCTCACTTCACTCAGTAGATGGCGTGGGGTTTAAGTTTGTTCTTTAGTGCAGGTACAGCTGGACCGGACCGTGCAGGCTAGGACGCGTTCAAGGCGTCAGCACCGGCAACAATTTCGGAAAGCTCCTGCGTAATTTCAGCCTGACGGGCAGTGTTGCGCAGACGCGTGTACTTCTTGATGAGGTCCGTGGCATTGTCACCGGCGGACTTCATCGCCCGCTGGCGGGCTGCGAGCTCGGAAGCTGCTGCCTGCAACATGGCGGCGAAAATGCGTGACTCGATGTAGCGCGGGAGCAGGGCATCAAGAACCTGCTCCGCTTCCGGCTCGAATTCGTAGAGCGGCAGGAGGTCCGACTCGGACGCCGCCTGCTCTTCGACAACCTCAAGCGGAAGAAGACGGATGACCGTCGGCTCCTGCGTCACCATGGACTTGAAGCGGGTGTAAACAACATGGATCTCGTCCACGCCGCCCTCTTCGTAGTCTGCAGCGAAGGCTTCGAGCAATGCCGCGCGGACCTCACGTGCAGTTCCAAACTCCGGCGCGTCAGTGTTGCCGGTCCACACGCGCTCGTAAGAAAGGTTGCGGAAGTCGAAGTACGCCTGGGCCTTGCGGCCCATCACGTACGTCTTGACTTCTTTGCCCTCCTCGTGGAGCAGCTCGGTGAGACCGACCGCCTGCTTAAGCACTGTCGCCGAGTAGGATCCTGCAAGGCCGCGGTCTGCACTGATAACCAGGACAGCTGCCCGGCGGATTTGCGTCGGCTCGGTGACCAGCGGGTGGTCGATTTCGCTCTGGCTTGCGACAGCAGAAACGGCACGCGTAATCGCGTTTGCGTAAGGCAGTGAAGCCGCTACGCGTGCGCGGGCCTTGCCAATGCGCGAGGTAGCGATCAGTTCCATCGCCTTGAAGATCTTGCGCATCGACGTGGTCGAGCTGATCTTCTGGCGGTAGACCCGAATCTGGGCTCCCATACTTTTCCTTTCCTAAGATCCCGGTGGCCGGGACTGCCGGAACCTCGGGGTTCCGACAGTCCCTGCCAGCGAAACTAGCGCTTCTGCTTGACGATCTTTTCCTGGTCTACATCGGCTTCCGAGATAGCTTCGTGCTCCTCGTGGCCGGCGCCTACCAGGCGGTTGTCACCTTCACCGAAGAAGCCCTTTTTGAAGGCCACAATCGCGGTCTTCAGTGCTTCAGCGGTGTCATCGTCCATAACGTTGGTCTGCGCCAGCGTGGTCAGGATGGAGGACTTGTGCTTGAGGTGCTCCAGGAATTCGGTCTCGAAGCGGTTGATGTCCTCAACCGGAACCTCGTCGAGGTGGCCGTTGGTACCTGCCCAGATGGACACAACCTGGTTCTCGATCGGGAACGGTGAGTACTGGCCCTGCTTGAGCAGTTCCATCAGGCGGGCGCCGCGGGTCAGCTGCTGGCGCGATGCGGCATCGAGGTCCGACGCGAACATGGCGAAAGCCTGCATGTCGCGGTACTGGGCCAGTTCCAGCTTCAAAGTACCGGAGACCTTCTTCATGGACTTGACCTGCGCAGCACCACCCACGCGGGACACAGAGACACCCACGTCGACGGCCGGACGCTGGTTGGCGTTGAAGAGGTCCGACTGCAGGAAGATCTGGCCATCGGTAATGGAGATCACGTTGGTCGGGATGTAGGCAGAGACGTCGTTTGCCTTGGTTTCGATGAGCGGCAGGCCGGTCATCGAGCCGGCACCGAGCTCGTCGGAGAGCTTGGCACAACGCTCCAGCAGGCGGGAGTGCAAGTAGAAGACGTCGCCCGGGTAGGCTTCGCGTCCCGGCGGGCGGCGCAGCAGCAGCGACACTGCACGGTAGGCCTCGGCCTGCTTGGAGAGGTCATCGAACACGATGAGGACGTGCTTGCCGCCGTACATCCAGTGCTGGCCGATGGCCGAACCGGCGTACGGTGCCAAGTACTTGAAGCCTGCGGGGTCAGACGCGGGGGAAGCCACAATGGTGGTGTATTCCAGTGCGCCGTTGTCCTCGAGGGTCTGGCGGACAGCCGCGATGGTCGATGCCTTCTGACCGATTGCCACGTAGATGCAACGCACCTGCTTGGTCACATCGCCGGAAGCCCAGTTGGCCTTCTGGTTGATGATGGTGTCGATGGCGATAGCCGACTTGCCGGTCTGGCGGTCACCGATGATCAGCTGACGCTGACCGCGGCCGATCGGGATCATGGCGTCGATAGCCTTCAGACCGGTCTGCATCGGTTCGTGGACCGACTTACGCTGGGTCACGCCGGGCGCCTGGAGTTCCAGTGCACGGGTTTCGGTGGTCTTGATTTCGCCGAGGTCGTCGATGGGCTGGCCCAAGGGGTCAACCACGCGGCCGAGGAAGGCGTCGCCTACCGGTACGGACAGAACCTGCCCGGTGCGGTGGACTTCCTGGCCCTCTTCGATGCCGGTGAAGTCACCGAGTACGATGACACCGATCTCGCGGACGTCAAGGTTCTGGGCCAGGCCCAGGGTGCCGTCTTCGAAGCGAAGCAGCTCGTTCGCCATGACCGAGGGAAGGCCCTCAACACGGGCGATGCCGTCACCTGCGGTTGTTACACGGCCAACCTCTACGCGCTCAGCGTTTCCGGGTTCGTAGGACGCCGCGAACTCGTTCAACGCAATACGGACGTCGTCGGCGTTGATGGTCAATTCGGCCATCTGCAGTCCCTGCTCTCCTGTTTTCGTGATCATCGTTGCTCACGATGACCGGGGTTTCGTTTCGTTAAGTTGTGCTTGTCCGGCTATCCGGCCAGTTGGCGGTGAAGCTGTCCCAGCCGGGTGATAACCGAAGCGTCGAGCACTTCGTCACCCACCTGGACACGGATTCCGCCGATCAGTTCAGGATCAACGGTGAGGTTGATCTTGAGCTCGCGACCGTACAGGGAATTAAGCCCTGCCTGGAGGCGGGCGAACTGCGTCTCCGTCAAGGGACGGGTGACGCTGACCGTTGCAATCCAGCGCTGCTGCCGTTTGGCTGCCAGCTCGGCGAACCGGGCTACGAGCCGAGTCGCCTTGATGCCGCGGGGCTGGGAAACTGCCTGCGCGATGAGGACTTTTGCTTCCTCGCCTGCGCCGGGATGCAGCTTCTGCGCCAACGCGGTCTTCGCTGCAGCACTGGCCTGCGGCTCCGACAGAGCACGTTGTACCTCGTGGTTGGAGGCAACGGCCTGGTTGAAGGAGAACAGATCGTTCTCCAGCTCTTCCAGCCCAGAGATCCCGGAGGCAGAAACGGCCGACTTGTTTTCAGCAACAGCGATAACCACCGTTGCGGCAAGCGTCTCGAGTGCATCGCCGATATCTCGGGCCGATGCCCAGCGTGAACTGGCCAGTCCGCCCGCGATGTCCGCAGCCTCAGCGGAGACTTTTCCGCCAACAAGCTGCCTGACAAGCGCCGACTTTTCGTCACCGGTGCGGGACGGATCAGTCAGGGCGCGGCGCAAGCCAGCCGAGCTGTCCACCGTTCCCAGGATTCCGAAGAGTTCCTTAGCCAACTGCAGCGAGGCCAACGGAAGCTTTGCTTCCAGTTGGGTCAGCGCCGTGGTCAGCGATTCGCTCGATACACCTGACATTACTTAGCTGCACCTGCGTTCTGGTTCTCCAGATCTGCCAGGAAGCGGTCAACAACACGGGCGGAACGCTCGTCATCGTTGAGTGCTTCGCCAACGATGCGGCCTGCCAGCGTGGTGGCCAGCGTGCCTACCTCGGAGCGCAGGGACACAACTGCGGCCTGGCGCTCCGATTCGATCTGCACGTGTGCCTGTGCCGTGATGCGGGCAGACTCAGCGGCAGCCTTTTCCTTCAGATCTGCAAGGATCTGGGCGCCTTCAGCACGGGCTTCCTCGCGGATGCGGTTAGCTTCCGCGCGGGCGTCCGTAAGCTGCTGCTTGTATTCTTCGAGGGCGGCTGATGCTTCTGCCTGGGCCTTCTCGGCCTTGGCAATACCGCCTTCGATTGCCTCAGCGCGCTCTGCAAACGTCTTCTCGAACATCGGGACAACGAACTTGACCACGATGAACATGAGGACAGCAAAGCCGGCGAGGACAACGCCCATTTCCCAGACGTTGGGTACCAGTGGGTTAGTCTCGCCCGCAGTGGCGGCTGAGATGATCACCTGGTTCATAATTCACCCGTCCTTATCTACTCGGTTCTGGATGTTCGCTTGGTTCTGAGGACTAGCTCAGGACGAAGGCGAAGACCAGGCCGAGGATGGCGAGGGCTTCAGTCAGCGCGAGGCCGAGGAACGCGATCGGCTGCAGGACGCGCTGGGCTTCCGGCTGACGTGCTACGCCGTTGATGTAAGCAGCGAACACGAGACCAACACCGATACCACCGCCGATTGCGGACAGTCCGTAGCCGATGAGGTTGAGGGAGCCGTTGATGGTGCCTTCCATTTTTCTTCCTTTCAAGATGCCACCCATGTGGCAGGTTGTTTGGGTTGCTTCATCCCCGTGAGGGGAAGTTTGTGGGTGCCTAGTGGCTGTCCGCGTGCAGGGCGCCTTCGATGTAGATGGCGGTCAGCAGCGTGAAGACGTAGGCCTGAAGGGCCATGATCAGTGCTTCCAGCATGTACATGGCAACTGCGCCGGCGATGACCAGAAGGGAGGTTCCCTTGAGCAGGATGTTCTCCTGCATCACCAGGTACTCAATACCGGAACCGGCGATCATGACGATCAGGTGTCCTGCCAGCATGGTGGCGAAAAGACGGAGGCTGTGTGTGACCGGCCGGACCAGGAAGTTCGAGATGATCTCGATCGGGATCACAATCGGGAGAATGTACACCGGGACGCCGGACGGTACGGTGGCCAGCTTGAAGTACCTCAGGCCGTTCTTCTTGATGCCGATGGCAATCCAGGTGACGTATACAATGCCCGCGAGGACGTAGGCGCCGCCAACGTGCGAGAAGCTCGGGAGCTGGATCACGGGAATGGCGCCGTAGATGTTGTTCACCAGAATGAAGAAGAAAAGGCTGAACAACAGCGGGACATACTTCATGAAGTCTTTGCCGCCGATAATGTCTTTTGCAATGCCGTTTCGGACAAAGCCATAAGCCATTTCACCAGCGAACTGGAGCTTGCCGGGAACAAGCTGCTGCTTCCGCGCAGCTAGCAGAAAGAATGTGGCGATAATGACGACCGACAGGATTACCAGCAGCATCTGCTTGGAGAATCCGTCAGCCACCCCCCACGGCAGGATTGCCGGCAGGTGCATTTCTTCAATTCCAGGAGGATTGAACTCTCCTGAATCTTGGGCCGGGAGCGCAAGCGCGATCAACGCGTTTCCTCTCTGCAGTGTCCATCATTGGGCGTTGGTCGAGGACCCGCGGAATTGTGCTCCGCAGCTCCCCCTGTGAAATTATTTGGCATTTGTGTTTCCGTCCGCGGACGGGCCGCTGTCTGCGCCGCTCTTACCTGCCGTGGTTCTGGAACTGGTAAGGCCATGCATGTGGGAAAGATAGAAACCTCCGAGAGCTCCAAGCAGAGCGCCTGCGAGCACGATCCAGCGGGTTCCCCACAGATAATCCAGACCCCACCCTATCAAACTCCAGACGATGATTCCGCCAATAATGTAGCTAAAGACGGCCATTCCGGCGTTGTATCCGCCGTCGTTGTTTTCGGCCGACACCCCCGGCGTGGGCGCAGCGTTCTTGGGCACGGAGGAACCGTTTTTCGCTGTTCGTTTCCGATCAGGCATCGTTCGGCTCCTTGGGCTCGGGGTCGTTGTAAATCTGCAGGCGCGCCTTGCTGAAGCCATAGATTTCGGCAGCCTGCCAGAAGACAACAGTGGCAACGGCACCAATCAGGAACCATCGGTCGTGAAGCCAGGCAGGTGCTCCGATCACAAACAGGACAACCGCGAAACCCACGACCTTGACAAAGTAGGTGGCCGCGAACATCCCGATGGCACCGGAGGGGTTGTTGCGCCCCATGAAGTGGCCGACGAGAAGACTGATGGCGAAGAAGAGCATCACCAGGAGGCCGCCCAAAGTACTGGACAGGACGCCGCTGGGGCCGTTCAGGATCACAGCCGGGATGCCTGCCAGAATCAGCGCGCCTGCACCGGCAACTGAACTGAGTGCGAGGAGGCGAAGCCACAGCGAGCGCGTGGGACCGGAAACACCAACGGGTCCGCTGCCGGACGAACGTCCGGGTTCGGCGTTGGAGGTCATAAGATCCCAATCGTCGGCGCCCTGGGGCTGGGTGGAGGGGCAGCTTGGGCTGCCCTTGAATTCTACACGAGATAGAAATATATCCGAACGCCGTTACGCCGGCGACTGGTCACTGTGGCGGCGCAGGTAAGGCCAGGCCGTAATCAGGCCCGTAACCAGCGTGGCGAAGATGTCGGCGGCCAATACTACTTGCCAGGGGAAGACTGCAAAGGCCAATCCCCCGAAGGACAGGACGGCGGTCCAGAGGTACATCAGGATCACGGCCGTCCGGTGCGAGTAACCGATATCCAGCAGCTTGTGGTGGAGGTGGCCGCGGTCTGCGGACCATGGCGAACGTCCCCGCGCTGTCCGGCGGACGACGGCGAGGCCCAGGTCAAGCAGTGGCAGGAACAGCACGGCGAAGGGCAGCAGAATCGGTATGACTGTGGAGATACCGTTGGCGCGGTCGTACAGCCCCGACGTGATCTGGCCTGTGGAGACGATGCCGGCGGCCGCCATCAGCAGGCCGATCAGCATGGCACCGGAATCGCCCATAAAGATCTTGGACGGGAACCAGTTGTGCGGCAGGAAGCCGATGCAACTGCCAACGACGACGGCGGTGAGCAGGGTGGCCAGGTCCGAATAGTCCAACAGGACGGCGTTCCGGTGCACCCAGTACGCCGTGAAGAAGAAGGCAGTTCCGCCGATGATGGCAACGCCAGCGGCCAGACCGTCGAGGCCGTCAATGAAGTTGAAGGCGTTCATGGTGGTGACGATCAGCCCTGCCGTCAGCACCACCCGGAGCAGTTCGTTCTCCAGATAGATCGGCTCCGGAACCCACGGGACTATGGTCATCCGGACGCCCCAGATGGCCACCACCAGGGCTGCGGCGCTCTGGCCGATGAGCTTCACCCACCAACGGATGTCCAGGAGGTCATCCGCGATCCCCACGAGCACGATCAGTGCCGCGCCCGCCAGGACGCCCCATGGCGAGAAGTTGTTCCGGTAGATGTCCTTGACGAAGAAGGACTGGCTGGCGACGATGAGGGCCACCAGCACGCCGAGGAAGATGGCCACACCTCCCAGCCGGGACACCGGCGTCGTATGCATGTCACGGCTGCGGATGGGGGCGTGGAGTTCAAGCCGGTGCCCGATGACGCGGGCACCCCAGGTGGCTCCGTAGGACACGACGGCAGCCGTCAGCCCCATAAGCAGGTACATAATCATGCGATAGCGGCCGTTTCGTCGGTGTGCGGCGCAACCCTGCGGGTGCGCACGGGCATGGACAGCGGCCCGAACAGGTGGTCCTCGATCGATGGGCTCACTGGCGGGAAATCTGACTTTCGATAAATGAAACTTCTCCGTCGCCGGGCGCGCAGCAGGCAGTGCTTGGTGCCTTACAGGGCTGTATTACAGTGGACTCTAGTCAAGATACTAGCGCCAACGGCTCCATGGCTTCGCGCCACACTGGCGCATTGCGAGCGGGGAATCCCCTGAAGGCCATGCTGAAAGGAATCCCCATGACCGTCCGGGTTGCAGTTGCCGCCGTGACATTTAACCGTCATAAAGAGCTGTCCGTCCTGCTGGACGCCATTAATGCGCAGTCCGCGGCAGTGGACACCATCTGCCTTGTCGACAGCGGCACCGACCCCGCACGCGAAGTTGCCGCGCGGCACACAAATGTTGATTACGTCCGTTCCGAAGCGAACCTCGGCGGAGCAGGCGGCTTTGCCCTCGCCGCGCTGAAGGCGGTGGCCAGCGGTGCCAAATGGGTCTGGATGATGGACGACGACGCCGAGCCGGCAGATCCCGAATGCCTCGCCACGCTGCTGCGTGAGGCTGAGGCCCGCGACCTTGAAGCCGTGGTCCCGCTGGTGGTTGCCCCGGGCCATCCCGACCGGCTGTCCTTCTTCTTCCGGCTGGACGGGAAAGTCACCCACGACCGGGCCGAACTGGAAAAAGTAGGTTTCCTACCCAACGACGGACACTTCTTCAACGGTGCCCTGATCAGGTCCGACGTGTTTTTCAAGGTGGGCCTGCCGGACATGCGCCTCTTCATCCGCGGCGACGAGGTGGACTTCACCATCCGCCTCCGCAAGGCGGGCATCCGGTTCGGCACGGTGACCACCACCGCCATCACCCACCCGCATGCGTTTTCCGAGACGAAGCACGTCTTTGGTGCACGATGGCATGTGATCGTGCCGGATTCGGCGTTCAAACGCTACTACTACTACCGCAACCGCGGGTACCTGATCCGTCGCTATTTCCGGGTTAAGTCGCTGGTGGCCGACGTCGGCGGCTATCTTGGCTATTTTGCGCAGCGCCGTGACCTGAAGGGACTGCTTGCCTGGGCAAGTTCCTTCTCGAAGGGACTACGTGCCAAGGGCTTCGCGCCGCTGGAGGACCAGAAGTTCTAGGACACGCGCCGCAGCCGGCGCCGCGCCAGCAGCCACAGCAGCACCCACGGCTCGCCAAACACGCGGTACGCCACGCGGCGGGGATGCAGCAGCAGGCGCCATGCCCATTCCAGCCCGAGCCTCCCGAGCCATCGAGGTGCAAGTTTCTGGATTCCGGCCAGCTGTTCGATCGCGCCGCCCACGGTGCAGTAGATGGCCGGCGGGAGCGCGCCGAGCCGGCGCTGCAGCACTGATTCCTGCAGCGGCATGCCCAACCCGAGCAGGACTAGCTGGGGTTGCTGCTCTGCGAGCCAGCGCACAGCGGCCGTTTCGACGTCGTCGTTCCAGCCCTCGCCGGGCAGGCCCGCTACGGTTGCACCGGGAACAAGGCTCCGGAGCTTTTCGACAGCCAACGCGTTTGCCTCGGCGCCGGCGCCAACCACCGCCATCCGCTTCAGGCCGGTAACCCTGCCCAGGGACGGCAACCAGTCCGTGGAACCCAGCCGGTACTCCATGACCGGCCCCACGGCATTCCCCGTCCGGCTCCACAGCCAGAGCACCGGCGCCCCATCGAGGAGCACCACGTCGCTCTCCTCATAGACGGAACGAAACCCCGCGTCGGAATGTGTCAGCGTGACACTGTGCAGGTTATGTCCGACGACGGTCCGCTTGGTCCCGTCGGCGACGAACCCCGCCAGCACCTCAAGCAGGTCGTCAACCTTGAGCGGCGTGGCGTCCACGCCCAGGACGGGGATGTGCTGGCGTGCCAGGCTCACCCGTTAGTCTCCCGAACCGGCGCGGACGGCTCGTCGGCAGCTTTTTCGGCTGCCGGCTCTTCAGCGGCCGGCTCTTCGTCTGCTGATTCGGCCGGCAGAGCGACTGGTTCAGATTCTTCCTCGGGCTCAGCCATCGGGATCTCGCCCAGGCCCAAGACGCCCGGAACGTGCTCCCGGAGTTGCTCCAGGGACACAGCGCCATTGCGCACGACGCGCAGGAGAGGACCGGTGGCATCCACGATTGTGGAGGGCACGGCGTCGGTTCCTTCCACCGGCCGGAAACCGCCTTCGAGGTAGACCTCCACGGATTCCGCGAGCTGGGCACGTGCCTCCGCGGCGGTCTGTGCCGGCGGCTGGCCGGTCCGGTTGGCGGAGGACACGGCCAGCGGACCGGTCAGCGTCAGGAGTTCCTGGGCCACCTCGTCGGCGGGCATACGCAGGGCCACCGTTCCCTGGGTCTCGCCCAGGTCCCAGTCCAGCGACGGCTGGGCGTGCAGGATCAGGGTCAGTCCCCCCGGCCAGAACGCCTCGGCGAGCTTGCGGGCATCAGCGGAAACATCTGTGGCCAGGCCGTCCAGCGCGTTGATCCGGGGAATCAGTACCGGCGGCGGCATGGTGCGGCTGCGCCCTTTGGAGGCCAACAGCATGGTGACGGCCTGCGGCGAAAAGGCGTCGGCGGCAATTCCGTAGACCGTGTCCGTGGGGAACACCACGCACTTCTTTTCGCTGATGGCACGCTGGGCATGCTCCAGGCCAAGGGCGCGCTGGTCCTCGGACGTACAGTTGTAGGTTGTGGTCACTGGCCTATTCTTTCATCACTCGTGGTGCGGACCGGCAAGGACGGCGCTGGTGGCGCGTTCCTTGCCGTTGAGGTCCAGATGCGTGGTGATCTCCCGCCAGGCACCCGTCCGCTGCATCATGCCGGCGATCCAGCCGGCCTGGACTTCCGCGTGTTCCATCACGAAGTAGCCGCCGGGAACCAGCAGCCGGGCAGCCGAGGCGGCCGCCGCCGTCGGAAGTTCCATGCCGTCCGCACCCCCGCCGTACAGGGCTTCGGGAGGGTCGTGCAGGGCAACTTCGGGTTCATTCGGGATGGCTTCGGCGGGAATGTAGGGCGGGTTGGAGATTACGACGTCGAAGGTTCCGTTAAGTTCCGGCAGCGCGTCGCGGAGGTCCCCCAGCACCAGCTTGACGCCCAGGGGCGCCAGGTTCCGGGCCGCCCACGCGTGCGCGAACGGACTGTATTCCACGGCGTGGACTTCGGCGCCGGGCACCTCATGGGCGATGGAGCCGGCGATCGCGCCGGACCCCGTGCCCAGGTCCACAATCCGCGGGTGCGCCATCCCCTTGACGTGGTCGATGACCAGTTGCACCACGGACTCTGTTTCCGGCCGGGGGATAAAAACCCCCGGCCCGACGGCGAGCTCCAGGTACCTGAAGTGCGCCACTCCGGTGATGTGCTGCAGCGGGATCCGTTGGGCCCGTTCAGCGACAAGTTCGGCGTAGCCAACAGGTGCCGGAGTGTCCCCCAGCATCATCGCCCGGAGCCTGCCAAGCCCCACACCGAGCAGGTGGTCCGCCAGGAGTTCCGCGTCGACGCGGGGGCTGGGGACCCCGGCGTCCCGGAGGATCACCGTGGCCTCGCTGACGGCAGCCGCGAGGGACTGCCCAGACCCGAGTGTCATGGGTGCCGGCGGCTAGTCGCCGATGGCGTCCAGGCGTGCCTGTTCGTCCATCTCGATGGCGGACTGGATGACCGGTTCCAGGTCCCCGTTCATGACCTGGTCCAGGTTGTAGGCCTTGTAGCCGGTGCGGTGGTCCGCGATCCGGTTCTCCGGGTAGTTGTACGTGCGGATACGCTCCGAACGGTCCATGGTGCGGATCTGGGATTTACGCTGGGCCGAGTTCTCGGCGTCGATGATTTCCTGCTGGTGCGCCAGGATGCGGGCGCGGAGCACGCGCATGCCTGCTTCGCGGTTCTGCAGCTGGGATTTCTCGTTCTGCATGGCCACCACGATGCCGGTGGGAAGGTGCGTGATACGGACAGCGGAGTCCGTGGTGTTCACGGACTGGCCACCGGGACCCGACGAGCGGTAGACGTCGATCTTGAGGTCGTTCTGGTTGATGTCCAGCTCTTCGGGCTCGTCAACTTCGGGGAGGACCAGGACGCCGGCGGCGGAGGTGTGGATGCGGCCCTGGGATTCGGTGACGGGCACACGCTGCACGCGGTGGACGCCGCCTTCGAACTTGAGCCGTGCGTAGACGCCCTCGGCGGGATCGTTCGAGTTGCCTTTGACGGCCATCTGGACGTCCTTGTAGCCACCGAGATCGGATTCGTTGGCCGAGATGAGTTCGGTCTTCCAGCCGCGGGATTCCGCGTACCGGGTGTACATCCGCAGGAGGTCGCCGGCGAAGAGCGCGGCTTCGTCGCCGCCTTCGCCGCCCTTGACCTCAAGGATCACGTTGCGGGCGTCGTCGGGGTCCCGCGGAATGAGGAGCCTGCGCAGCTTCGCCGAAGCCTGCTCCAGCGCTTCCTCCAGCACGGGAACCTCGGCAGCGAACTCAGGGTCCTCCGAGGCCATTTCCTTCGCAGCGGCGAGGTCGTCCTCCAGGGCATGCCACTTGTTGTATGCCTCCACGATGCCGTTGAGCTGCGCAGAACGCCGCCCCAGCTTCCGGGCCAGCCGCTGGTCAGCATAGACAGCAGGATCACCAAGCTGCGCCTGGATAGCATCATGCTCATCAAGCAGGCCCTGTACGGACTCAAACATTTCAAAACCTCTTTCGACTCTTACAAGTCTAGTTTCACGGGACTTAACGACGAACCGCCCAAAACATGCCGGCCATCAGGCCGGCATGTTTTGAGCGGTGAGCGCAGCTACTTGTCGTTATCCGACTTCGCGCCAAGCGTTGTCTTCTGGACCTGCATGAGGAACTCGACGTTGCTCTGGGTCTCCCGGATCTTGTTGGTCAGCAGCTCAAGGCTCTGCTGCGTTTCGAGTCCGGAAAGGACGCGGCGCAGCTTCCACATGATCTTGACTTCCTCGGGGGAAAGCAGGTTCTCTTCGCGGCGGGTACCGGACGCGTTGACGTCCACGGCCGGGAAGATGCGCTTGTCCGCCAGCTGGCGGGACAGGCGGAGCTCCATGTTGCCGGTGCCCTTGAACTCTTCGAAGATGACCTCGTCCATCTTGGAACCGGTCTCCACGAGCGCGGTTGCCAGGATGGTCAGCGAGCCACCGTTTTCGATGTTGCGGGCTGCACCGAAGAAGCGCTTCGGCGGGTACAGCGCGGCAGAGTCGACACCACCGGACAGGATACGGCCGGAGGCCGGTGCCGCCAGGTTGTAGGCGCGGCCCAGACGGGTCATGGAGTCCAGGAGGACCACCACGTCCATGCCCATTTCCACGAGGCGCTTGGCGCGTTCGATGGAGAGCTCGGCCACCGTGGTGTGGTCATCGGCGGGACGGTCGAAGGTGGAGGCAATGACCTCACCCTTGACGGTGCGCTGCATGTCCGTCACTTCTTCGGGGCGTTCGTCAACAAGCACCATCATGAGGTGGACCTCAGGATTGTTGGTGGTGATGGCGTTGGCGATGGACTGCAGGATGAGCGTCTTGCCGGCCTTCGGCGGCGAGACGATCAGGCCGCGCTGGCCCTTGCCGATCGGGGCAACCAGGTCGATGACGCGGGGGCCGATCTTCTTGGGATCCGTCTCCAGGCGCAGGCGCTCGGACGGGTACAGCGGAACCAGCTTGGCGAATTCGACGCGGTCCTTGAGCTCTTCCGGCGTCTTTCCGTTCACGGAGGTGACGCGGACCAGGGCGTTGAACTTCTGCCGTGCGGTCTGCTGGCTGCGGTCTTCGCCTTCACGCGGTGCACGGATGGCACCCACGCAGGCGTCGCCCTTGCGCAGGTTGTACTTCTTGACCTGGGCCAGGGAGACGTAAACGTCGTTCGGACCCGGCAGGTAACCGGAGGTGCGGATGAACGCGTAGTTCTCCAGCACGTCCAGGATGCCGGCGACGGGCAGCAGGACGTCGTCCTCGGTGACCTCGACGTCGTCGACGTCCGGTCCCTGGGCGCGTCCCCGACGGCGGTCGTTGCGGTCGCGGAAGCGGTCGTTACGCGAGTTGTCCCGGCTGTCCTGGCCGCCACCGGAGCGGTCGCTCCGGTCATTGCGGTCGTTCCGGTCGCGGCGGTTGCGGCGGTTGCGGCGGCTGCCGCCGTCGGAATCGTCGTTATCGCGGCTGTCATCGCGACGGGCGCCGTCACGCTGGCCGGCGTCACGGCTGCCTGCGTTGTCGCGGCCACCATCGGTGGTCTCACGGGCCGTGGTTTCACGGGCAGTGGTCTCACGGGCCGTGGTGTCACGAGCCGTGGTTTCACGGGCTGCGGTGTCGCGGGCGCCACGAGTGCGGCCGCTCTCGCGGCGGTCAGCACGCTGGCCGTCGCCGGATTCGGCGCCCTGGGTTTCTGTGCGCTGGGAATCAGCACGCTGGGTTTCGGTGCGGTCAGCCTGGCGCTGTTCAGCGGCGGGCTGCTCGGCCGGAGCCTCAGTGGCTTCTGCCTGCGTTGACGTGGCGGCCGCATCGCCGCGGCGGCGGTTACGGGTACGCGGCTGGCGGCGTTCGCCCTCAGCTGCTGCGCCGGCCTCAACGGGCGCTGACGCCGGAGCCTCAACGGGTGCGGCGGCCGGAGCTTCAGTGGCCGTTGCCGCGGCGGGGGCCGCAACTACTCCGTCACTGACAGCACGGCGGCTGCGTCCACGGCCACGGGCACGGGTCCCCTCAGCGGCCGGGGCCTCCGAGGTTTCGCTTGCGGCAGCCACCGGTACGGCAGCGGCCGGGGCTACGTGGTTTTCGGACGCCTTCTCGGCAGCCTTGGCCGGGGCCTTGCTGGCTGACGTGCCTGCGCGATGGGCGGAAATGGCGGTCACCAGATCCCCCTTACGCATGCGGGATCCACCGGAAATCCCCAGCTGGCTGGCAAGTGCCTGCAGCTGGGCGAGCTTGAGGCCGGCGAGGCCACTGCTCTTGGCGGGTGCGGCCGTTGACGATCCGGCAGCAGAAGTTGATGGTTCCACAGCTGAAGACAGCTCAGTGGTTTCGGTCACGAAGGATCCTTCCCCCTCGACGGCGTCCAGACTGGGAGCTGGACGCGATGATTTGATCTGGGCTGCAGTTCAGATCTGCAGCCGCATTTTCGGTCTTGCCGGTTGGATTTCGGCCAGCAGGGCCGGATACTGATTCACCTCACGCACCGATTAATGGCGGGGCGCTGGGCTGACGATTCAGGGGCAGACAATTCAGCTGCAGATTCCTGCGACAGACCAAGCAGGCGGCACCGGAAAATATTGCGCAGTAGGAGATCACTAACAACTGAATGCAGCTGCCGATCAGATAGGCGGAATTACCGCCGGTGCAAGTCCACCTTAGCACCTTCGACGTCCACTGCCAGCTTCAGCACGCGCCAGCCGATGCCCGGCGTGTTCGCCTCTGTAAAGGACTCAATAAACCCAAGGACCTCGGCGGCTTCGGCTTCGCCGTCGGCGAGAACCAGGACCGTAGGTCCTGCACCCGAAACCACTGCCGCGTGGCCCGCGTTGCGCAGTGCCCTGATGAGGGACGCGCTGGGCCGCATCGCCTCGGCCCGGTAACTCTGGTGCAGGTAATCCTCGGTGCCGGCATGCAGAAACTCGGGCTTCTGGGTCAGCGCATGGATCAGCAGCGCAGCCCGTCCGGAGTTCATGGCCGCCGCATGATGGCCCACAGACGCCGGCAGCAGGGCGCGCGCGGCTTCGGTGGACAATTCAAAATCGGGGACAGCCACGATGGGAATCACGGAACCGGCCACGGTAGCGCATGTGCTGCTGTACCGGTCACTGTCCTGCCATGACAGCGCCAGTCCGCCGAAAATCGCGGGCGCGACGTTGTCCGGATGGCCTTCCATCTCGCTGGTCAGCTGCAGGATCCAGTCCCGCCCGCGACGCGCCGATTCGGGCACCATGGCATTGGCGGCCGAGACGGCCGCCACCACTGCCGACGCCGATGATCCCAGGCCCCGGCCATGGGGGTTGACGTTCGTCGCCGTGATCCTGAGGCCGCCGTGCCGGTAACCAAGCCGGGAAAAGGCAGCCTCCATCGCCCTGACCACCAGGTGGCTGGCGTCCTGCGGCAGCGTGTCCGCCCCCTCACCGCTGAGCTCGAAGACGAGCTCAGCGGATTCGAGGCTTTCCACCGTCAGGGTGTCGTGCAGCGCCAGGGCGAGGCCCAGGCTGTCGTAACCCGGTCCGAGGTTGGCGCTTGTGGCCGGGACCCTGACGGTGACGCGCTGGCCTGCTTCGATGACGGGCAGGTCAACGGCGGTGGGCGAGGTGGTTTCCAAGGCTACTTTTCTTCCAGTCCCAGTTCAGCTGCGACTGTCACGACGTCGTTCGAGACCTTGACCGGCTGGACTTCACTGCCATCCTCGGTCCGGAGAGCCCACTGGGGGTCCTTGAGGCCGTGGCCGGTAACGGTGATGACGATGGTCTTGCCGGTGGGAACTTCACCGGCGGCGTGCTTCTTGAGCAGGCCGGCCACACCGGCGGCGGAGCCGGGCTCCACAAAAACGCCTTCGCGGGCGGACAGCCAGCGGTGGGCATCGAGGATCTGTTCGTCAGTCACGGCGTCGATGAATCCGCCGGACTCGTCACGTGCAGCGATGGCACCGTCCCAGGACGCCGGGTTGCCGATCCGGATGGCCGTGGCGATGGTGTCCGGTTCCGTGATGGGGTGCCCTGCCACGAACGGTGCCGCGCCGGCGGCCTGGAAGCCCCACATCTGCGGGGTTTTGGTGGACACGGCGGGCAAGGTTCCGGCCGTGTCGGATTCGAACGGCGCCGAGTACTCCTTGTAGCCCTTCCAGTACGCCGTGATGTTGCCGGCGTTGCCGACGGGCAGGACGTGGATGTCCGGAGCATCGCCGAGCGAATCAACAATCTCAAACGCGCCCGTCTTCTGGCCCTGGATGCGGGCCGGGTTCACGGAGTTGACCAGGAACACCGGGTAGGACTCCCCCAGCTTCCGTGCAATGTCCAGGCAGTTATCGAAGTTGCCGTCCACCTGGAGCAGCGTGGCGCCGTGCGCAATGGCCTGGCTCAGCTTGCCCATGGAGATCTTGCCTTCGGGGACCAGCACGGCGCATTTCAGTCCCGCTGCGGTGGCGTAGGCCGCGGCGGAGGCTGAGGTGTTGCCGGTTGACGCGCACACCACGGCCTTGGCGCCGGACGCGACGGCGGCCGTCATGGCCATGGTCATGCCGCGGTCCTTGAACGAACCGGTGGGGTTCATCCCTTCGACCTTCAGGTACACCGTGGAACCGGTGAGCTCGGAGAGCTTCTGCGCGTGGACCAGCGGAGTGCCGCCTTCGCCCAGCGTGATGACCCTGGTGGATTCCGTTACGGGCAGCCGGTCAGCGTATTCGCGGATAACGCCGCGCCATTGGTGAGCCACTTAGACTCCTTCTACCCGCAGAACGGATGTCACTGAATTGATGACGTCCAGGCCCTTGACGGCCTCGACGGTGGCTGCGAGGGCAGCCTCTGATGCGCGGTGGGTAACGATCCGCAGTTCGGCAGACTCCACGTTGGACTCTGCGTCCCGGTGGATGGTCTGCCGCATGATTTCGATGGACACGCCGTGCTCCGCAAAGAGCTGGGCGATCCGGGCCAGCACGCCGGGCTGGTCAGCGACGTCCAGGCCGATGTAGTAGCTGGTGATGGCTGAGGCGATGGGCAGGGCCGGGACGTGGCCGGTGGTGGTCTCCGTGCGTCCCGGGCCACCCAGCACAATGCGGCGGGCGGCCGAGACAAGGTCGCCAAGGACGGCGGACGCCGTCGGGGTTCCGCCGGCACCCTGGCCGTAGAACATCAGTTCGCCGGCGTTTTCCGCCTCGATGAAGACCGCATTGAACGCGCCACGAACGGCGGCCAGCGGGTGCTCGCGTGGCAGCAGCGTGGGGTGCACGCGCACGGAAACGCCTTCGCCGCCGTCGGCATCCGTGAGCTTTTCGGCAATGGCCAGCAGTTTGATGACAAATCCGGCGTCCTTGGCTGCAGCGATGTCCGCCGCGCTGACGGACGTGATGCCTTCGCAGTGGACGTTTTCCAGGGCGAAGCGGGTGTGGAAGGACAGCGACGCGAGAATGGCGGCCTTGGAGGCGGCGTCGTGGCCTTCGACGTCGGCGGTGGGGTCGGCTTCGGCGTAGCCAAGGCGCTGGGCCTCGGCGAGGGCGTCAGCGAACTGGGCGCCGGTGGAGTCCATCTGGTCCAGGATGAAGTTGGTGGTGCCGTTGACGATACCCAGCACGCGGGTAATGCGGTCGCCGGCCAGGCTGTCCCGGATGGGGCGCAGGATGGGGATGGCACCGGCGACGGCGGCCTCGTAGGACAGCTGCACGCCGGCCTTGTCGGCCTCTTCGTAGAGGGTGGGTCCGTCCTGGGCGAGCAGGGCCTTGTTGCCGGTGACTACACAGGCGCCGTTGCGCAGCGCGGAGAGGATCAGCGTGCGGGCAGGCTCGATCCCGCCCATGAGCTCGATTACCAGGTCGGCGTCCTTGACCAGGGTGTCGGCGTCGGTGGTGAAGAGGTCCTGCGGCAGGTCCACATCCCGCTTGGCATTGACGTTGCGCACGGCGATGCCGCTGAGCTGCAGGCGGGCACCGGTACGGGCGGCAAGGGCGTCGGCGTCCTCAATGAGAATCCGCGCAACCTGGGCCCCAACGTTGCCACAGCCCAGCAGGGCTACTTTCAGGGTTCGCAATTCAGTCATTCGGCACTCCCATGTCGCGGTTAAGCAGATCTTCTTCGGTTTCCCCGCGGACAATCAGCCGGGCAGATCCGCCGCGCACCGCGACAACGCCCGGCCGGGCCAGATAGTTGTAGTTGCTTGACAGGGCCCAGCAGTAGGCGCCGGTCCCCGGTACAGCAAGCAGATCACCGGCTGCCACGTCCTCGGGCAGATATACATCTCTAACAACTATGTCGCCGCTCTCGCAATGTTTGCCCACTACGCGGGACAGCTGCGGGGACGCCGAGGACGTGCGGGAGGCCAGAATCGCCGAATAATCCGCGTCGTAGAGCACCGGGCGGGCGTTATCGCTCATGCCTCCGTCCACTGACACATAGCGGCGCGGATGCGTAACGTTCT
>NZ_JAKFFD010000193.1:0-26824 GCF_036675385.1 Pseudarthrobacter sp.
CGACGGCACCGACCTCGCCGCCCAGAAACTCGAACGCCTCCTCACCAACGACCCCGGCATGGGCGTCATCCGCCACGCCGACGCCGGCTACGACCGCGCCACCGACGTCGCCAAAGAACGCGGCGTCCGCATCCCCATGCAAGAAGGAATCACAAAGTGACCATCACCACCCACTCACCGCTCACCGTCACCCTCGGCTCCAGCGGCGTCACGCCCGAGGACGTTGTCGCCGTCGCCCGCCACAACGCTCGGGTGACCATCGCCCAGGAGGCGCTGGACACGGTGGCGAAGGTCCGTGCGCACATCGACGAACTCGCGCACAGTGAGACCCCCGCCTACGGCATCTCCACCGGCTTCGGCGCGCTGGCCAACCGGCACATCCCCAGCGAGCTGCGCACCCAGCTGCAGAAATCGCTGATCCGAAGCCACGCCGCCGGCATGGGCCCGGCCGTGGAACGCGAGGTGGTCCGCGGCATTATGTTCCTGCGGGCCAAGACACTGGCCTCCGGCCGCACGGGCGTTCGCCCCGTCGTCCTGCAGACCATGGTGGACGTACTTAACGCCGGCATCACCCCGGTGGTCCGCGAATTCGGCTCGCTTGGCTGCTCCGGCGACCTCGCCCCGCTGTCCCACTGCGCCCTGGTGCTGATGGGCGAGGGTGAAGCGGAAGGGCCCGACGGCGTGACGTACGGCGGGCGGGGTGAGGCGCCTGTCGCCGAGCTGCTCGCCGGGCACGGCATCGAACCGGTCACCCTCGCCGAGAAGGAAGGCCTGGCGCTGGTCAACGGCACCGAGGGCATGCTGGGCATGCTCCTGATGGCCATCGCGGACCTTCGCCAACTGCTGACGACGGCGGATATCACCGCCGCGCTCAGCGTCGAGGCGCTGCTGGGTACGGACCAGGTCTTTGTGCCGGAGCTGCATGCGGCCTTGCGTCCGCACCCCGGCCAGGCCGCCAGCGCGGACAACATGCTGCGTGTGCTGTCGAACTCGCCGATCGTGGCCTCGCACCGCGTGGGGGATTCCAAAGTCCAGGACGCCTACTCGCTGCGCTGCGCGCCCCAGGTGGCCGGGGCCGCACGGGACACGGTGGACTACGCCGCCCTGGTGGCATCCCGCGAGCTCGCCGCCGCCATCGACAACCCGGTGGTCCTGCCGGACGGGCGCGTCAGCTCCAACGGCAACTTCCACGGCGCACCAGTGGCCTACGTCCTGGACTTCCTGGCCATTGCCGTCGCGGACCTCAGCTCCATCGCTGAGCGCCGGACGGACCGGATGCTGGACCCGGCGCGTTCGCACGGGCTGCCGGCGTTCTTGGCCGCGGATCCGGGTGTGGACTCGGGGCTGATGATCGCCCAGTACACGCAGGCCGGGCTGGTCTCGGACAACAAGCGGCTGGCCGTCCCGGCGTCGGTGGATTCCATCCCCAGCTCCGCCATGCAGGAGGACCACGTGTCCATGGGCTGGCACGCTGCCCGTAAGCTGCGCAAGGCCGTGGAGAACCTCCGCCGTGTCCTGGCCATCGAACTGGTGACCAGCGCCCGAGCCATCGACATGCGGACGCAGCTGTCCGACGGCGAGCTCCTCCCCGGCCCGGCAGGCGCTGCCGTGATCGGCGTGCTGCGGTCCGTCGTCGAAGGCCCCGGAACCGACCGGTTCCTGTCACCTGAGCTGGAGGCGGCTGACCGTTTGGTTGCCTCCGGCAAGGTCCGGGAGGCCGCCGAATCCGCCGTCGGAATTCTTGCCTGAGCGGGAATATCCTTCGGTCCTGCCGAGAAATTCGGCCAATGTCGAAATATGGTGCAACACGAACAATTCGACGCCGGGAAGTGTAGTAGAACTGAAGGTGTAGTGAAAGTCACATCAAAGAGGCTGTGGCGCAGAACGTATACAAAGGGGTAGTAGTTCAAATGAAAGCACGTGGGGCTGTCCTGTCGAGGCGCAATGTCCACTCGGCCACCATCTCGGAGTGGGGAACGCTCAAAGCCGGGGACCGGGTGGAAATCATCAAACACGCGCACGTCATTGCGGCGGGCGAAGTGGAAGAAGTATCGCAGAGCGGGAACGTGCTGTGGCTCGTGCCGGCCACTCCGTCAGAAAAGGAACTTTTCCTTAAATCCGACGGTGTAGAAGTCCGCAGGAGTTAGGAACACAAGACCAAATAGCAAAGAGTCCCCGACTTCCGGTAACGGAAGTCGGGGACTCTTTGCGTGGATCGCGTGGATCGCGTGGATCGCGTGGATCGCGGGCGGGATCGACGCATCGATCGAAGCCCGGATCCAGAGCCGAATCAGCTCAGGCTGCAATGCTTTCGTACGTTTCACCAAAGGGGACCGACTCGTCCAGGGCCACGGTGAAGCGTCCCGGGCGCAGGCGCGTCACAAGGATGCCGCAGGCCGCGTCTTTCGCCGGCTCGATCAGCGTGGCAACAGCGTTGTCCAGTCCTTCGTGCATCTCGTGCGCAGTGGAAAACTGCAGGTCGATGGACAGGGAAGCCGCGGCTTCGACGGCCGCCACGGCGGCCAGGGGGCGTTCAAGAAATGCTGTAGTCATGTGCCGAACTTTCTGTGTCTCGTGCCAAAGGGCTCGATCCACTGTACCGGCTACAGGACCTAGGATGTCAGATGACTGCTGTCTCGTCCGCCGAGACGCCAAAAATCCGAAGCTTGTTCGCCGGCCCACACCGTCAGGGCGGGGTCCGGCGAACAAACTTCGGATAGAAGGTGGCGCCCGGATCCGTCCGGATCAGCCCGCCATGCCCGCTTTGACGGCCAGAACGGGACAGTCCGCCTCGAGCAGGATCCGCTGCGACGTGCTGCCCATGATCAGTTTGCCCACCGGGGTGCGGCGGCGCAGACCGATCACGATGAGCTCGGCGTTGTGCTCCTCCGCGGCATCAAGAACCTCCGCTGCCGCATCGTGGCCGCGGACCGGCTGCTTGATCACATGGTCGATCCCGTGGGCGGCCAGGCGCGCGTCGATGCCCTGCATTTCGGACTCCTGGGCGTACCGGTTGTCCACCAGGGCATCACCCTTGGAGGAGTTGATGACCAGCAGGGTGGTATTGCTCTTCCTGGCCTCGGCGATGGCCTGGGTCAGGGCCGCTTCGCCCTCCGGGGTAGGGACGTATCCCACCACAATCGTCATGGCTGTACCTCTTTTTCTGTCAGTTGATCTTCTGCTGTGGGGCGGATGCGGGGGCGGGCCGATGCGGGGCTGATGCCCAGGACTGGGTAGCCGGCTGGGTAGCCGGCTGGTTAGCCGTCGCCGTCCCCGTCGCCGCCAGTGGTGGCACGGTGGCTGCCCTGGCTGGCGCTGCCACCCGAGGAATCCGTCGGTTCGGATGCGCCGGAGCGGGTGGCGGGCACCCCTGCCGGCACTGCTGCCGGCCGGTTCCGGCGGATCAGCTTGAACAGCAGCGGCCACAGGAGGATCAGGGCGATGATGATGTAAATGCCGACGGCGATCGGCTCACTCCAGAGGCCGGCGGGGTCGCCGGCGCTGAGCTGCAGCGTCTGGCGGAGCTGCTTTTCGATGCGCGGTCCGAGGATGACGCCGAGGATGAGCGGCAGGACGGGAAGCCCGAAGCGCCGCATCATGAAGCCCAGCGCGCCGAGCGCCAGCAGGAGCACCAGGTCGAACGCCTGCAGGTTCACGGAGTAGGCGCCCAGGGTGGCGAAGAACAGGATGCCGGCGTACAGGTAGGGCCGCGGGATCTGCAGGAGCTTCGCCCACATCGGTGCCAGCGGCAGGTTGATGATCAGAAGCAGGAAGTTGCCGATGAACAGGCTCGCGATGAGGGCCCATACCAGCGGTCCCTCGCTTTCGAACAGCTGCGGCCCTGGCTGGATGCCGTACTGCGTGAACGCTGCCAGCATCACGGCGGCCGTGGCGTTGGTGGGCAGGCCCAGGGCCAGCATGGGCGTCAGCGTGCCGGCTGCGGCAGCGTTGTTGGCCGCTTCCGGACCGGCCACACCCTCGATGGCGCCTTTGCCGAACTCCTCTGGGTGCTTGCTGAGCTTCTTCTCGGTGACATAGGAGAGGAACGTGGGAATCTCGGCCCCGCCGGCCGGAAGTGCACCGAAGGGGAAGCCGAAGGCGGTGCCGCGGAGCCAGGGTTTCCAGGACCGCTTCCAGTCCTGCTTTCCCATCCACGGGCGTCCCACGGGAATGACCTGCAAGGGGTTGCGGCGCAGGTGCGCGGCAACCCACAGTGCCTCGCCCACGGCGAAGATGGCCACCGCAACCACTACGATGTCCAGACCGTCCGCCAGGAGCGGCACACCGAAGGTGAGCCTGGCCTGGCCCGTGACCACGTCCAGGCCCACCAGGCCGATGGCGAGGCCAAGGCCAAGGGATGCGAAGCCCCGAAGCCGCGAGGAGCCCAGGACAGCGGTGACCGCCAGCAGGGCCAGGACCATGATGGCAAAATAGCTGGGCGATCCCAGGCTGACGGCGAACTGCACCACCACCGGCGCGCAGACTGCGAGGAGGGCGGTGCCGATGGTGCCGGCCACGAACGAGCCGATGGCCGCCGTCGCCAGCGCCTGCGCGGCCCTGCCGGCTTTCGCCATCTTGTTGCCTTCGATGGCCGTGACCACGGACGACGATTCACCCGGCGTATTCAGCAGGATGGAGGTGGTGGAGCCGCCGTACATGCCGCCGTAGTAGATGCCGGCGAACATGATGAAGGCGCTGGTGGGTTCCAGGGCGTACGTGACCGGAAGCAGGAGCGCAACGGTCATGGCCGGGCCGAGGCCCGGGAGGACGCCGACGGCGGTACCCAGGACGACGCCGATCACGGCGTAGAGGAAATTCATGGGGGTGAGGGCGGTGGCAAAGCCGTCCATCAGGGAGGAGAAGACATCCATCAGAGAATCCCTTCCAGGAGGCCGGCGGGCAGGTTAATGCCAAGGCCAAGGTAGAAACCGTAAAAGGTCAGGAGGGACATTGCCACTGAGATGAGTCCGTCGCGGATGTAGTTCCGGCCGCCCAGTGCCCAGACGCTGCCCCAGAACAGGATGGTGCCGGAGATGACCCAGCCGGCCCAGTCGATCAGCAGGATGTTCGCGATGAAGGCGCCTGCCAGCGGCAGGACCGTCTTCCAATCGGCGGGGTGGGAAAGGTCCACGTCCTCGCCGCCTTCCGCCTCGCCTTGGCCACCGCGGAGTACGTTGACGGCCAGCATCACGGCGCAGACCAGCAGCAGGCCGCCCACGATGAACGGCAAGGTCTTAGGTCCTACGGGATCAGACTGGGAGTACGTGGTGCTGATCCGGGTTGCGTCCCAGATGACCAGGGCCCCGGCCGCCCCGAGCAGGAGGGCAACCCCCAGCTCGGAGCGGCCTTTGAGCCGTGAGGCCAAAGTTGGTGAGGAGCTCACGCCAGGCCAAGCTTCGTGAGGACGTCCGCCACCCGCTTGTCCTGCTCGGCCAGGAAGCTATCGAACTCGGCGCCGGTGATGAAGGCGTCGCTCCAGCTGTTGGTCTTCAGGGCTTCCTTCCACGCGGCCGTGCCGTGCATCTTTTCGAGAGCCGCGATCAGCTTGGCCTTGTCAGCGTCGGTGATGCCCGGAGGGGCCACGATGCCGCGCCAGTTGGTGAACACCAGGTCGATGTTGGATTCCTTGAGGGTGGGAGCGTCCACGCCGTCGAGCCGCTTCTCGCCGCTGGTGGCCAGGACACGGACCGCACCGGATTCGATCTGCTTGAGGTATTCCCCTGCACCGGAGGCCGCGAAGCCCACCTTGTTGCCCAGGATGGCCGGGAGGAGGTCTCCACCGCCGTCGTAGGACACGAAGTTCACCTTGGTGGCGTCGATGCCCAGGGCTCCGGCCAACTGCATGGGCAGCAGGTGGTCAGGGCCGCCGGGGGAGGAACCGCCGCCAACGCTGATGGAACCCGGGTCAGCCTTCCAGGCGGCGACCAGGTCATCGATGGTTTTGTAGGGCGAATCCTTGTTGACCATGATGGCGCCGGGTTCTTCGATGAGCCGGGCCAGGGGGGTGGTGGCCGTCAGCTTGGACTCGGACTTGTTGGTGTAGCTTGCGCCCACCACGCCCAGGCCCATAAGCATGGTGAGGTCGCCGTTGCCCTTTTCGTTGACGATGCGGGCCAAGCCCACGGTTCCGCCGGCGCCCGCGAGATTGAAGACTTCGGGGTTCGTGGCGATCTTCTCGTCTTCGAGGACTTTGGCCGCCACGCGGGCGGTGGTGTCGTAGCCGCCGCCCGCAGTGTTGGGGACCATGATCTGGAGCCCGGTCAGCGGGCCGGCGGGGGCGCCGGAGCTGGCTCCGTCAGTAGAGCTCTTCCCGGTGGCACCGCAGCCGGTGGCCATCAGGGCGATGCCGGCGGCGACGGCGGCAATTCGCAATGCGCGGATCTGGCGCATGGTGTTCCTCTTCTCTAAATCTGATCAGCAAGAAACTGACTGGTGATCCGATGCTAGGCCCCTAAGTGACGGGCATCACTCTTGTGTACGCAGAGAAAGTTAAGTTCATTGCGTTCACGTTTCCGGTGGCCAACCGGCGCCATGCGGCGCCCATAGTTCAGGTAGCCTGACCACGAGAGGCCCGACAATCAAGACCACGCAACCAGAGGAAAGAACCACAGTGACTCGACGAAGAGGCATGTCCCTTGCGGGGCAGTACCTGGTTCTGCAGTTGCTCATCGTTTTCGCCGTCCTGGTGGCCGTGGTGGCCATCTCCCTCGCCCAGTCCGCTGCGGCGTTCGAACGGGTTGAGGGCCGCCGGGCGCTGTCCGCTGCCGAAGCCCTGGGTGCCAATCCCACCGTCCGGGCGCTGCTGCCCGGGGCCGAGCCCCGCGGCGGCTCAGCCCTTCCCGCCGTGGCCGAGTCGGTGCGGACGGTGTCGGGGTCCTCGCACGTGGCGCTTGCGAAGCTCGACCGTACGGTGGTTGCCTCCTCCAATCCCAGTCTGTTGGGCCAGCCCTTGGAACTCGGCGCCAGCCGTGTGCTCGAAGGCCGCGCGTGGACCGGTGTGGTGGACGGATCCGGCACGGAGGAACTGACCGCCCATGTTCCGGTCCTCGACGACGCCGGAAAAATGATCGGCATCGCGTCCATCAGCCGGAACTACCCGTCCACGCTGGAGCGGCTGGGGGATGCCGTGCCCAACCTCCTCACCTATCTCGGTGTGGCCAGTGTGCTGGGCGTTGCCGGCTCGCTGCTGCTCTCCCGCCGGGTCAAGCGGCAGACCCTGGGCATGGAACCGAGCGAAATCACCGGCCTGGTGGAAAACCGCGAGGCCATGCTGCATGGCCTGAAGGAAGGCGTCGTGGCGCTGGACCCGCACGAGCGCATCACCGTGGCCAACGACAGTGCCCGCGCCCTGCTTGGCCTCCCCGCCGACTGTGTGGGCAAGCGCCTGGCCGGCCTGTCCGTGGAGCCGGCGCTCAAGGAAGTCCTCACCCGCGAGCAGCCGGGGCCGGACCAGCTGGTACTGGTGGGAGACCGGCTGGTAGTGCTGAACCGGGTTCCCATCCGTTCGCGCGGCCGCGACATCGGCTCCGTCACCACGCTGCGCGACCGCACGGAACTGTCCGCACTCGAGCGGGAACTCGGCGCCACCCGGACGGCCACCGACACCCTCCGGGCCCAGGCCCACGAATTCGCCAACCAACTGCACGTGATTTCCGGCCTCATCCAGATCGGGGAATACGATTCCGTGGTCCAGTTCGTCAACGGCGCCACGCTGGACAGGACCCGGCTCAACGACGAGGTCACCAGCCGCATCCAGGACCCGGCGCTCGCCGCGCTCCTGATCGCCAAGTCGAGCCTCGCCACCGAACGCGGAGTCACCTTGCAGCTGGACCCGGAATCCGGGCTGAAGCGCGTTGATGATGAGCTGTCCCGCGACCTGACCACCGTCGTGGGGAACCTGGTGGACAACGCGTTCGACGCCGTCACCGGGCTTCCGGACGCAGCCGTCAGGGTGCTCGTGGAGGACACAGCCGACGGCGTGACGGTCACCGTAAGCGATTCCGGCCCCGGCGTCGCCGGGGATCCGGGGGAGATCTTCCAGCAGGGTTTCACCACCAAGGACCCCGGCCCCGGCGGCAGCAGGGGCTTCGGCCTGGCGCTGTCCCGGGTGGTGTGCCGGCGCAGCGGCGGCGACCTCACGGTAACCAACAACAACGGGGCGGTCTTCACCGCCCGGCTGGAACGAACACGGAGAATGCAGCAATGATCAAAGTCCTGATCGTCGATGACGACTTTATGGTGGCCAAGGTCCACGCAGGGTTCATTCAGCGCACTCCCGGGTTCGCCGTCGTCGGGGTGGCCCATACCGGCGCCCAGGCGGTCATCGAAACGGGGCGGCTGCAACCGGACCTCGTGCTGCTCGATATCCACCTGCCGGACATCAACGGCCTGGACCTGATGCACAAACTGCGCGAAGCGGCCCCGGAACTGGATGTCCTGGTGATCAGCGCCGCCCGTGAAGTGGACACGGTACGCAAGGCCCTCCGCGGCGGGATTGTGCACTACCTCATCAAGCCCTTCTCGCAGACTGACCTGCAGGAACGGCTGGAGCACTACCGCAGCGCCTACCAGGGCCTCGACTCGGCCAAGGATGTGGCGGAGCAGTCGGACGTGAACCGGGTGTTCGGGCTGGACCGGACCGATCGGCCGCTGCCGAAGGGCTGCAGCATCGAAACGCTGAAGCTCGTGGAAGCTGCCCTGAAGGAGGCCGACGGCGACCTCTCCGCCGCCGAAGTGGCCGTCCAGTTGGGCACGTCCCGGGTCAGTGCGCGCCGGTACCTGGAGTACCTCCACGATGAAGGCGTGCTGGAGGTCCGGCTTAAGTACGGCGTGGGCAGGCCCGAGCGGCGGTATGTGCTGAAGGGCTAGGGCATGCCCAGTGCGGCCTCGATGGGACCCACGGCGAAGAACAGCAGGAACGCGCCGGCCACCGCCCACATCAGCGGGTGGACGTCCTTGATGCGGCCCTGGAACGCCCGGATCAGGACATAGGCGATGAAGCCCGCGCCGAGACCGTTGGCGATGGAGTACGTAAACGGCATCAGGGTCATGGTCAGGAAAGCCGGGAGGGCGATTCCCCAGTCCTGCCAGTCGATCTTGCCCACCTGGGAGACCATCATGAAGCCCACCACCACCAGGGCCGGGGCCACCGCCTCGAACGGCACGAGGTTGATCAGCGGGGTGAAGAACATGGCCACCAGGAACAGCAGGCCGGTGACGATGGACGCCACGCCTGTCCGAGCACCCTCGCCGATCCCGGCGCCGGCCTCAACATAGATCTGGTTCGAGGAGACGGATGCGCCGCCACCCACGATCGCGCCGAGCGCGTCCACCTGGAGCACGCGGTCCACGTCCGGGATGTTGCCGTCCTTGTCCACCGTGCCGGCCTCGTTGGCCAGGCCCACCATGGTGCCCATGGCATCGAAGAAGATGCTGAGCAGGATCACGAATGCCAGCAGGGTGGCGGCCACAAAGCCCAGGTGTTCAAAAGCGCCGAACGGGTTGGCCTTGCCGATCAGCGACAGGTCCGGGGCGCTCCACCCCGTAAAGGACGGCGCCACCAGGGACCAGCCCTGCGGGTTGGCGGTTGTGCCGTCAAAGCTGGGGCCGATGTGCAGGGTCATTTCCAGGATCACGGAAATGACGGTGGAGGCGATGATGCCGATCAGGATGGCGCCCTTGACCTTGCGGACCACCAGGGCGATCGTGAGGATCAGGCCGAACACAAAGACAGCCGTGGGCCAGCCCAGCAGCTTCCCGTCGAAGCCCAGGCCCACGGGAACGGTGGTGCCGGCAGCGTCCGGGATCCGGCGCACAAAGCCGGCATTCACCAACCCGATCAGGGCGATGAACAGGCCGATTCCCACCACGATGGCGGTCTTGAGCCCGTCCGGGACGGCCCTGAAGACGGCGGTCCGGAAACCGGTGAGGACCAGGATCATCATGGTCACGCCGGACAGGACCACCAGGCCCATCATGTCCGGCCACGTCAGGCCCGGGTTCGTGGCGACCGTGACGGCCACAAACGCGTTCACGCCCAGCCCCGCGGCCAGCGCGAAGGGGTGCCTGCCCCAGGCGCCCATCAGGATAGTGAGGATGCCTGCCACAAAAGCCGTCACAGCGGCCACTGCGGCAAAACCAAGGGTGTTGCCGCTGGAATCCGGGCCGGAGAGGATCAGGGGGTTAAGCACCACGATGTAGCTCATGGCGAAGAACGTGGCAAAGCCGCCGCGGATCTCGCGGGAGAGGTTGGACCCCCGCTCGGATATCTTGAAGTACCGGTCCAAGGCAGAGCCCTGCTTAAGCATTAGTCCTCCGGGATGTGTTGTTGGGGTTACTTGATCCTAGAGGGCAGGGACCGGGCCCAGTGTGCGCGCCTAGAATGTCTGTCAGGAACCTCACAATGCCTAGCAATGTTGGAGACACCATGACTACTGACACATCGACAGTCCAGCAGCTCCCCGCGACCCACGTTGCCGACAGCCACGATCTGATCAGTGTGCAGGGCGCCCGGGAGAACAATCTCAAGGACATCAGCATCGAGATCCCCAAGCGGCGCCTGACGGTGTTCACCGGGGTGTCAGGATCGGGCAAGAGCTCACTGGTGTTCGCGACGATCGCGGCGGAGTCCCAGCGCATGATCAACGAGACCTACAGCGCCTTTGTGCAGGGGTTCATGCCTAACCTGGCGCGGCCCGACGTGGACCACCTCGACGGGCTGACCACGGCGATCATCGTTGACCAGGAGCGGATGGGCGCGAACCCCCGCTCCACGGTGGGCACTGCCACGGACGCCAACGCCATGCTCCGGATCCTCTTCAGCCGGCTGGGCACGCCGTACGTCGGGCCGCCCACGGCATTTTCCTTCAACGTCCCGACGCGGAAGGCCAGCGGTGTGATGAGCACCGAGAAGGCCGGCGGCCGGGTGGAGAAGGCCGTGGTGCAGAACGTTGTCTATCTGGGCGGCATGTGCGCGCGCTGCGAGGGTATGGGCTCGGTCTCCGACTTCGACCTCACGGCCTTGTACGACGACAGCAAGTCGCTCGGCGACGGTGCACTGACCGTCCCCGGGTACAGCATGGACGGCTGGTACGGCCGGCTGTTCGAGGGCATGGGACTCCCGATGGACAAGCCGATTGCCACGTTCACGAAGAAGCAGCTTGAGACGATGCTGTACTCCGAGCCCACCAAGATCAAGGTTGAGGGCATCAACCTCACGTTCGAGGGCATCATCCCGAAGATCCAGAAGTCCATGCTGTCCAAGGACGTCGAGGCGATGCAGCCGCACGTGCGGCGCTTCGTGGAGAGTGCCATCACTTTCCAGGCCTGCCCCGAGTGTGAGGGCACGCGGCTCAGCCCCGAGGCCAGGTCCTCAAGGATCCAGGGCAAGAACATCGCCGACCTCTGCGAGATGCAGATCAGCGACCTGGCCGAGTGGGTCCGCGAATTCGACGAGCCGTCGGTTGCGCCGCTCCTCAAAGGCCTGCGGCACCTCCTTGACTCGTTCGCCGAGATCGGGCTGGGTTACCTCTCCCTCGACCGCCCGGCCGGCACCCTCTCCGGAGGAGAGGCCCAGCGCACCAAGATGATCCGGCACCTGGGGTCGTCCCTCACGGACGTCACCTACGTCTTCGACGAACCCACCATCGGCCTGCACCCGCACGACATCGAGCGGATGAACCAGTTGCTGCTGCAGCTGCGGGACAAGGGCAACACCGTGCTCGTCGTCGAGCACAAGCCCGAGACCATCGCCATCGCCGACCACGTGGTCGATCTCGGTCCCGGCGCCGGCACCGCGGGCGGCAACGTTTGCTTTGAAGGCAGCGTGGAGGGGCTGCGCGCGAGCGACACCATCACCGGCCGCCACCTCGATGACCGGGCCAAGGTCAGGGAATCAGTCCGCAAACCGTCCGGCGTCCTTGAAGTGCGTGGCGCCTCCACGCACAACCTGCAGAACGTGGACGTCGATGTTCCGCTCGGCGTGCTGTGCGTGGTGACGGGTGTGGCCGGTTCCGGCAAAAGCTCGCTGATCCACGGCTCCGTGGCGGGACGCGACGGCGTTGTGGTGATCGACCAGGGCGCCATCAAAGGCTCCCGCCGCAGCAACCCCGCCACGTACACGGGCCTGCTCGAGCCGATCCGCAAGGCGTTCGCGAAGGCCAACGGCGTGAAGCCGGCACTGTTCAGCTCCAACTCCGAAGGTGCCTGCCCCACCTGCAACGGCGCGGGCGTCATCTTCACCGAGCTCGGCGTGATGGCCACCGTCGAGTCCACGTGCGAGGACTGCGAGGGCCGGCGGTTCCAGGCGTCAGTGCTGGAATACACGCTGGGCGGCCGCAACATCTCCGAAGTGCTGGCCATGTCCATGACAGAGGCAGAAGTGTTCTTCAGTGAAGGGGAGGCCCGCACGCCCGCCGCCCACAAGATCCTGGGCCGGCTCGTCGACGTCGGGCTCGGTTACCTGACGCTCGGCCAGCCGCTCACCACCCTGTCCGGCGGCGAGCGGCAGCGCGTCAAGCTGGCCACGCAGATGGCCGAGAAGGGCGACGTCTACGTCCTCGACGAACCGACCACCGGCCTCCACCTCGCCGATGTCGAGAACCTGCTGGGCCTCCTTGACCGGCTTGTTGAGTCCGGCAAATCGGTCATCGTCATCGAGCACCACCAGGCGGTCATGGCGCACGCCGACTGGATCATCGACCTGGGTCCCGGTGCAGGGCACGACGGCGGCAAGGTCGTTTTCGAGGGCACGCCCGCAGAGCTTGTGGCCGCCAAGTCCACGCTCACCGGCAAGCACCTCGCGGCTTACGTCGCCGGCTGAATGCCCGTGCCCGGGAAGAGTGCGCGGGAAACGTGCCTGGGAAGCGTGTGCTGCCGCTGCCCATGGAAGTTCGCCTAGGCTTGAAGGACGCCAACCCTAGGGAGCAGTACACCCATGCGATCCATCCGCCGCCAGTTGCTGAGCGTTGTGCTCGGGACCTTCGTTCTCGCCGCCGCGCTGCTGGGGGTTTCGGCCCCGGCGTCGGCACATGATGCCGCCGAGTCCAGCAGCCCCGCACAGGGCGCCACGGTGGCCACAACGCCGGAACAGGTCTCCGTCACCTTCAACAAGAACCCGCTGGGCATCGGCGCGCATATCTCCGTCAAGGATTCCGCCGGGGCCGAGTGGGCGGAAGGCGCTGTTCAGATCGTGGACAGCACTGCCACGCAAAAGCTCATGGCCGGCGCTCCGGCGGGGGCTTACACGGTGGCCTGGCGGGTGGTCAGCTCGGATTCCCACCCGATCGAGGGGACATTCGGCTTCACGGCGACCGCCGCGGCGGCGGGAGCCGCGCCCTCGGGAACATCGTCGGCGGGAGCATCGCCGTCGGCCGCTGTTCCCACGATGGGAACCGCGCAGCCGGGAACCGTGGCAGCTCCGGCCCCGGCAGAAGACGCGTCCGAACCGTTCCCCTGGAGCCTGGTGATCTTTGCCGCAGTGGCCGTCGGGCTGCTGGTGGCCATCGGCATCCTCGCGAAGCGCCGCCTCGACGCAGGCAGCGACGACGAAACCGAACAAGCCTAGACGGCGGCGGCGCTTTCCGGGTGGACCGTGGCCTGGACCGTTGCTGAAATGGCCTGGCCCACGGTCTTCGCCTGACGCAGGACTTCCTTGGGTGAGGGCGTGATGAGCTCGCCCACTCCTACGAGGTAGATGCCGATCTGCCGCATGGCTGCCACCAGGTTGCGGCCAACTGTGATGCCGAAGTCGCTGAGCATGCGCCGCAGCTGGCTGTGCGCGCACCGGGTCAGCACAATGTTGTCAGCCAGCAGGATTCCGTTGGGCGTATGGACTTCCCATTTGCCGGACGGGGAGCCCGCGGCTGTTCCCGCAGTATTTCCGCCTGGTGCGCCGCCCACCATGGTCAGCTGAACCGCCCGGGTGGTGTTGCGGACATCCATGTGGTGGCTGGCGGCGTAGTTGCGCAGATGGCGGAGGATCTCGTTGCGCTCCCGGAGGGAGTCGGAGTCGGCTGCGTCGCAGCGCTGCAGTGAAGCGGTGTTGGCCGGTTGTCCGGCGCCGAGGATGTCGAGCCCGTCCACCACAATCGCGTCCACGCCGCGGCGGCGCAGTTCTGCGCCAACAGCCAGGCCTGAGAGCCCCGTGCCGATGATCACCGTGGTGGTCCGTTCGGTCCCGCCATTCAGAGGCATGCTTGACACTACAGTTTTCCTCCTTCAAAGGCTTCGGATGCAGGCAGCGTTGCCCCGCATGCGTTCCGTTACCCCCAAAGTCCGGCCGCAGCACCGGCCCGGGACGCTCCTGAATTGGGCGTCGGCGGACCGGCAGTGCCTCGAAGACTACAGAACATTCAGGGCCGTGGATAGCCCAAACACAAACATTCTTCTTATCGTTGAATTCGGTTGCCACTCCGTTTGCCACGGGCTGTGGATAACCCGCCATCCAGCGGTCCGCAGCCGCTTGCTAAGTGTCTGCGGACCGAGAATAGTGAGAAGCGGAAGCAGGGTTCTCCAGTCCGTCGGGGCGCACATCGCGGCCGGTGCGGGCGGAGGGCGCCGCTTCTGGCAGAATAGCCGCAACATAAGGCAGTATCGCGAGGAGGCGGCCCGATGGGCGCACAAGAGATGCATCCGGATCCGGAACAGGACCGGGCCGGAAATTCGGCTGCTCCGGTGGGAATTGTTGTGGGGGTGGATGGTTCCGACCATGGCCAGTGCGCTTTGGTGTGGGCTGCCCGGGAAGCCGAGCGCCGCCGTCGGCCGTTGCATATTGTCACCGCGTATTCAGTGCCGATCTTTGCGGCGTCCGGGCTGGACGGCGGGTACGCCACCGTGGATGATTCCGTGATCCGCGAGGGCGCTGAAGCGATCGTCAAGCAGGCGCTGGACAAGGTTTCGGGCTACAACATCGAAGTTGACGGCTCCGTGGAGAACGGCGACGCTTCAGGCGTGCTCCTGGAAATGTCCGAGACAGCCGATCTGCTGGTGTTCGGCACCCGCGGCCGCGGCGGATTTGTGGGACGCCTGCTGGGCTCGGTGAGCAGCGCCCTGCCGGCTCACGCCAAGTGCCCCACGGTCACGGTGCCACTGGTGTGTTCGGACCGGCTGGGCGAAACCACCGAAGACAAGCGCATCAGGGCCGAGCAGGCCAAGCCAGGACACAAGCAGGTCGAGAACGTTGTGGTGGTGGGCGTGGACGGGTCCGAACAGGCACGCATCGCCGTGCTGGAGGCTGCGGACCAGGCTGAACGGCTCGGGGCAACCCTGCGCGTGATCTGTGCGGTGCCGCAGTTCAGCGGCTCGCTGGCCTGGGTTCCGGCCCCCATGGACCGCAAAGCCCTCTTCGATGACATCCGGGTCCAACTTAACGCCGGGATGGCCTGGCTCAAAAGCCACTACCCCAACCTTTCCGTGGAGTCGGAACTGCTGGACGGTTCGGCCGTGGATGTTCTCGTTGAGGCCAGCCGGCACGTAGAACTGGTGGTTGTGGGCACCCGGGGCCGTGGCGGGTTCACCGGCATGCTCCTGGGCTCCACGTCCGGCGGCGTGCTCCACCACGCCAAGAGCCCGGTCCTGGTGGTTCCGGACCGCGACGATCCGCGGCTGGCGGACCGGGCGCAGTTCGGACCGATCCCCGGCGCAGCCTGACCCATCACCTTCCGCAGCAGGAGGCATGAAAATGCCTGACACCGGCAGTTCGTCTCCCATCCTCGGATTGGAGGCGGTCACCGCAGCAATGGTTCCCCTGGTGGGTGGCAAAGCGGCCAACCTGGGGGAGTTGCTCGCCGCCGGCCTGCCCGTGCCTGACGGATTCTGCCTCACTACGGAGGCCTACCGCCAAGCGATCGCGGGCCACGCGCATCGAACGGACGGCATGCTCGCCGACGTCCACACTGCTCTTCAGGCAACGCCCGACGGCGACCTCCCCGCCCTGGCTGCGCTGGCGTCCCGGGCCCGGGGTATCATCCAAAACGCTCCGGTCCCCACCGAGGTGGCCGCCGCCGTCGAACAGGCCTATGCAGCCCTGGGGGACAACGTTCCGGTGGCCGTCCGGTCCTCAGCCACTGCGGAGGACCTTCCGTCGGCGAGTTTCGCCGGCCAGCAGGACACTTATCTGAACGTGGTGGGCGCTGCCGCCGTCGTGGAAGCCGTGCGCAACTGTTGGGCCTCGCTCTGGACGGACCGGGCGGTCAGCTACCGGGCAAGCCGGGGGATCGACCCGGCCGCGGTGGCGCTGGCCGTGGTGGTCCAGCGGATGGTGGATGCCACCGCCGCCGGTGTGCTTTTCACCGCGAACCCGCTGACGGGCCGCCGGAAGCAGGCCGTGATCGATGCCAGCCCGGGCTTGGGGGAAGCGGTGGTGTCCGGGGCCGTGAACCCGGACCATTTCGTCGTGGACCCGCTCACCGGGCGCGTGCTGGAACGCCGGCTTGGAGACAAACGCATCGCGGTCCGGCCCATCCCCGGCGGCGGCACACGGACTCTGGCCATCAGCAACGGCGGGGCCGCGGCGTGCCTGACGGACAAGCAGGCCGCCGAACTTGCAGCCTTAGGCCACCGGGTGGAGGGTCACTTTGGCTCGCCGCAGGACATTGAATGGGCCATTGCCGGCGATGGTCATTTCTGGCTGACCCAGTCGCGGCCCATCACCACGCTGTTCCCCGTACCGCAGCGGGCCGCCGGCGGGGAGGGCACGCGCGTTTACCTTTGCTTCAGCCTGGCGCAGGGCCTGACCCGCCCCATCACGCCCATGGGCCTGGCAGCCTTCCGGCTTATTGCCTCTTCGGTGGCCCGCGCGGCGCAGTTCGATGTGCCCGAGCCGCGCAAGGGTCCGTCCCCTTACGCAGCGGCGGGGCAACGCATCTACCTCGACCTGACCGCCGTAGCCCGCAGCACCACCGGCCGGCGGATCATCCCGCGCGTCTTTGACGTGATGGAAGCCCGGTCGGCCACGGTGCTGCGCCGGGTTTTCGAGGACCCGCGGTTTTCCGTGACGCGCAGGACGCCGCTGGGTTTGCTGCGGCACGTGGTCCCGGCTGCGGTGCATGCCAGGGTGCCGGAGACGCTGCTTCGGGCCGTTTTCCGCCCGGACGCGGCCCTCCGAAGGACCAACCGACGGGCGCGCGAGTTCGCCGACTCCCTCGAACCGCCCGCCGGCCTCACCCCGCTGCAGCGCCTGGACCACGTCGAACACGTACTCGGCACCCGCATCTTCTCGGTGGTGCCGTCCATCCTGCCGCTTCCGGCTCTTGGGTTCGCCGCCCTGGCGCTCGCCGGAAAACTGCTGGGCGGCGGCCGGTGGGATGACCTGCAGGTGGTGCTCCGCGGGCTGCCCAACAACGTCACCACGGAGATGGACTTGGAGCTGTGGCGCCTCGCCCAGGTGATTAAGAACGACGGCGGTTCCCGCGCCGCCGTGACGGACCGGAAACCCGCCGAGCTGGCCGAAGACTTCCGCGCGGGCCAGCTGCCCGCGGTGCTGCAGTCCGGGCTGGCGCGGTTTATGGGCCGGTACGGTCACCGGGCGGTGGCCGAGATTGACGTTGGCATGCCGCGCTGGTCTGATGACCCCACCCATATCCTGGGTGTCCTGGCCAACTTTCTCCGGCTGGAGGGTTCCGCGCTGGCGCCGGATGTCCAGTTCAGCAACGCCGCCGAGGAAGCGGACGCCTGCGTTGACCGTCTCGTCGCGGAGGCGCGGAGCCGCGGCCGGCTGCGCGGAACGGTGGTCCGGGCCGCGCTACGTCGGGCCAGGCTGTTCGCCGGGCTGCGCGAGCTGCCCAAGTACCAGCTGGTGGTGGGCCTCGCCGAAGTGCGGAAGCAACTGGCCTTGGCCGGCGCGGCGCTGGCTGCGGCGGGGGTGGTAGCCGACGCGGATGACGTCTTCTTCCTGGACCTGGATGAAGCCCGGACCGGCCTCGATTCGGGAACAGCCCGCCCCGCCGGAAACGCTGACCTCCGGGACCTGGTGGCGCAGCGGCGCGCGGACTACGCCGTGGAACTTGAACGGCGCCACATACCCCGGGTGCTGCTGTCGGACGGCACGGAGCCGGAAGCCATTCCATCCGGCGACGCTGTGACGGCATCCAAGGTGCCGGGGGCACTGAGCGGGAGCCCGGCGTCGGCCGGTGTTGTCACAGCGGCCGCCCGTGTGATCCTGGACCCGGTGGGTGCGCATCTGGAACCGGGAGAAATCCTGGTGGCGCCGTCCACGGACCCCGGCTGGACGCCGTTGTTCCTCACCGCGGGCGGACTGGTGATGGAGATGGGCGGACCAAATTCGCACGGGGCCGTGGTGGCGCGGGAGTACGGCATCCCGGCGGTGGTGGGCGTCCCGGACGCCACGCTCCGGCTCTTCACCGGGCAGGAAATAACGGTCGACGGCGGCGCCGGAACCGTGGTGCCGTCGTAGCCGGAGTGCCCCTCGGCATGACTTCCAGAAGGGGACGTGTGCCGCGGCGGTCCCCAGGCGTAACCTGAAGTATGGGCTCCAAGGATGAAGCGGGGCTGGCATGAACCGCGCATGGCTGCGCTGGGTGCCTGCCGCAGCTGTACCCGCAGTGATCGCCGCCGGTGTGCTGGTGGGATCCATTCCGGCGCGGGCCGGCGATCCGCTGCCACAAAAGTCTCCGGCTGAGGTCCTGACCCTCCTGGGCCAGCACAACACCAGGTCATTCTCCGGAACAGTACAGCAGTCCGCCGAGCTGGGCCTGCCCGAACTGCCGGCCGCCGGTCCCAGCTCCGGACCGGTGTCGGCCGGCGGGGCCGCGTCGGTCGTGGAGTTCCTGACCGGCGAACACACCGCCCGGATCTTTATGGACGGGCCAACCAAGATGCGGGTCCAAGTGATGGACCGGCTGGCTGAACGCGACGTCATCCGGCGGGACAACGACGTGTGGTTCTACAACTCCAAGGACAACAGCGCCGCCCACCTGGCCCTGCCGGCGTTCGCCAGCGACCTGCCGCTGCCTGTGCCCGGAGTTCCCGCCCTGCCTGAACCTCCCGCACCGCCCGAACCTCCCGCACTGCCAGGACCTCCCGCACCGCCCGGACCTCCTGCACCGCCCGGCGACCTGCCGGGTCCGGACCTTCCGAAGCCCGACTTGCCCTTGCCCATCCTGCCCGGCGAGATCCTGCCCGGCCCGCCAGTGCCCCCCGTAATGCCGACGCCCGAGGATCTGGCCCGGAAGTTCCTCGCCGTCGTGGACAGTTCCACCGAGGTGACGGTGGGTCCGGACGTCGAAGTCGCCGGCCGGTCCGCCTACAGCCTGGCACTGGCGCCAAGGACGCAGGGGACGCTGCTTGAGAAGGTTGCCATCGCCGTCGACGGCGAGACAGGAATGCCACTGCGCGTAACTGTGATGGCACGCGGCCAGGCGGAACCGGCTTTTGAGGCTGGCTTCACCAGCCTGTCCCTGGCGGCTCCAGACGACTCCGTGTTTACGTTTGTTGCCCCGCCGGGCGCGACGGTCAAAGAGCTGCCAGTGCCGCCGGTCCCGTATATGCCCGGCAGGCCAGCCCTCCCGCCCGCTCCCGGTGGGATTACGCCCGGAGTGGTTCCAGACAGCGGCCCGGACCAGGTTCCGCCGGACCAGCCCACCCCGCCGGACCAGGTTCCTCCGGACGCGGTTCCCCCGGACCAGCCCACCGCCGTGCCGGACCAGCCCGCCGCCCCGCCGAAGCAGTTCCCCGCCCCGGACAAGGTTCCCGGCAGCGACGCCAGCCTGCGGCACCGTGATGCACCGCGGCCCACGGTGACCGGCAAGGGCTGGGAAACCGTGATCGGGTTCCCCGCGGCACCCGGCGGGCAAGGGGCTGCCTGGACTGAATCCTTGCTGAAGGATCCGCTCCTGTCCCAGGCCGCCGTCGTCGTTCCCGGCGGACGGCTCCTGTCCACGGCACTGGTCAACGTCCTCCTGACGGACGACGGCAGGGTCTTTGTGGGGATGGTCCCGGCCGAGCGGCTGCAGGCCGCCGCCGGCGCAGCGTGACCGCGGCCGGGGGGACGGCTGCCGCCGGGATAGCCGCGGCCCGGACCCCTTCCGCAGGGAACGGGACAGCCGGGCTGACCATCGAGACCCAAGGCCTGACCAAGCGTTTCGGCCACCAGCTGGCGGTCGACAACGTGGACCTCGCCGTTCCCCACGGCGCCGTGTTCGGTTTCCTGGGCCCCAACGGGTCGGGCAAAACCACCACCATCCGGATGCTGCTGGG
This sequence comes from Pseudarthrobacter sp., assembly GCF_036675385.1. NCBI lineage: Bacteria > Bacillati > Actinomycetota > Actinomycetes > Micrococcales > Micrococcaceae > Pseudarthrobacter > Pseudarthrobacter sp. Next base: position 20,215 of record NZ_JAKFFD010000193.1, read on the forward strand.
CCTTGCCGCGGCGTCGGCCGGAACCGTCAGCGTCCTGGGCCTGCAGATGCCGCAGCGCCTGCACGATGTCCTGCCGCGCGTGGGTGCGCTGGTGGAGGGGCCGGCGTTTTATCCGTTCCTTTCCGGCACCGCCAACCTGCACCGCCTGGATGCTGCCAGCCGGCATGCGGCGCCCGCTACGCGGACTGCCCGAGTGGCCGCCGCGCTTGAGCGGGTGGGCCTCTCACACGCCGCCGGCAAGCGGGTCCACGCCTACTCACTGGGCATGAAGCAGCGGCTGGGGATCGCCAACGCGCTGCTGTCGCCGCGGGAACTGCTGGTGCTCGATGAGCCCACCAACGGGCTGGACCCGCAGGGAACGCGGGAAGTGCGGAGCCTGGTCCGGTCGCTGGCCGCCGACGGCGCCACCGTCTTCGTCTCCAGCCACCTCCTGGCAGAAGTGGAACAGATCTGCACGCACGCGGCCATCATGAGCGCCGGGCGACTGGTGGCCCAGGGGCCGCTGGCGGAGCTCCGCCAGGCCGGTGAGACCCGGATCCGACTGTTAACGCCCGACGCCGGGACGGCCAGTGAGGTCCTGCTGCGGTTGGGTATGTCCCCGGAGAGAAGCCCTGAGGCCAGGACGCCTGAACCGGACGGGGACGTGCTGACCGCCGCCGCGGCTGCATCCCGGCTGGCGGCCCCGGAGGACATTGTGGCGGAGCTCGTGGCGGCCGGGGTGCGCGTGCGGGGCTTTTCCGTTGAGCGGGAGAGCCTGGAGGAGCGCTTTGTGGCGCTGACGGGGGAGGGGTTCGACATTGCCCAATAGTGCTTCCGACGCCGGTGGTTTCCCTTCAGCCAGCAGTGTTCCTGATGCCCGCAGTGGTTCTGAGACCAGCAGTGGTTCCGATGCCAGCAGCGGTTCTGGGCTAAGGGGCGCTCCAGGTGCGCCGTCGAGCCTGTCCCTGCTGGCATCTGAGCTGAAGACGCTGTTCCGGCGTCGCCGGACCGCGGCCATGCTGCTGGCGCTTGCCGCGATACCGGTGCTGATCGCCGTCGCCGTCCGGCTCTCGTCATCCGTTCCTCCCGGAAGGGGACCTGCCTTCTTGGACCGGATCAGCCAGAACGGGCTGTTTGTCGCGGTCACGGCGATGTTGGTCTCGGTGCCGTTGTTCCTGCCCCTGACCATTGGCGTCGTGGCGGGCGATACCATCGCCGGCGAGGCCAGCCTGGGCACGCTGCGGTACCTGCTGGTGGCGCCCGCCGGGCGTGTGCGCCTGCTGCTCGTGAAGTACGCGGGGGCGCTGGCGTTCTGCCTGGCCGCTCCCGTCACCGTTGCGCTGGCCGGGGCAGCGATCGGAGCTTCGCTCTTTCCCATTGGGCCTGTGACCCTCTTGTCCGGCGACGTCGTCCAGCCCCCCGAGGCCGCGCTGCGGCTGGTCCTGATTGCTGCCTACCTTGCGGTATCCCTGGCAGGACTCTCGGCGATCGGCCTGTTCCTGTCCACCTTGACGGTAGTTCCGGTGGGCGCCATGGCCGCCACTGTGGTGCTGTCAGTGGTCTCGCAGGTCCTGGACCAATTGCCGCAGTTGGAATGGCTGCACCCTTGGCTGTTTACGCATTACTGGTTCGGCTTCGCGGACGTCCTGCGCCAACCGGTGCTGTGGGACTCTTTTGCCAGCAACGCGCTGCTGCAGGCGGGCTACATCGCCGTCTTCGGGGCGCTCGCCTATGGCCGGTTCGTCACCAAGGACGTTCTGTCCTGAGGCTGGATGCCCTGAGCCTGGATGCGCTGCGCCTGGAATCCCGGGCCGGAGCCCTGGCCCGGTCAGTAGCGGGCTGCGTAAGGGTGGAGCTGCATCCCCGCCATCCAGCTCAACTGGGTCACGCCGATGCCCTCGTCCGGATTCAGCGCCTGCACCACTTGGCCATTCCCCAGGTAGATCGCCACGTGATAGAAGCCCGGCGCTGAGCCCCAGACCAGCAGGTCTCCACGCCGCGCCTGGGAGATCGGCACGTGAACGGGAGCTGCCGCGTACTGCTGGGCAGCGGTGCGCGGCAGGTACTTGCCGGCGGCGGCGAAGGCTGTCTGCACGAGGCCGGAGCAGTCAAAGCCGTTGGGGCCGGTCCCGCCGTACTCGTAGAAGTACGGCGCCCCCACCTTGGACATCGCCACGGAGATGGCAGTCTCATTGGAACCGCCCGGCGATGGGGCTGGTGCAGGCGCGGGTGCTGGCGCTGGTGCAGGCGCTGGGGCCGGCGCAGGTGCAGGTGCAGGCGCGGGTGCTGGAGCCGGGGCTGGTGCAGGCGCGGGAGCTGGCGCCGGTGCTGGAACTGGGGCGGGTGCCGGTGCGGCAGGCAGGTTCCCGCCAGCGGCCGGTCCGGCTGCGGGCCGGTCTGGCGCTGCTTGGGCCGCAGCCCGATCAGCAGCCGCAGTCAGTTCGGCGAGCCTGGCGTCCTCGCGCTGCCTGTCCAAGGCGTCAATGCGAGCCGATTCGAGGGCAACAGTGGTGTTCCGCAGCTGGGCCAGCTGATCCACCAGGATTGTCCGCTGCGCCGCGGCTTCGGCTACGGCCTTGGCCTGGGTGACGTTGGCCTGTTCGGCCTCTTCCTTGCGGGCTTGTGCCTTCTGGGCGGCGTCATCGGCGGCCCGGTTGGCGTCGTCGGCGGCCGCCGTCAGGGACTGAGCCGCGGACGCTGCGGAGGCGGCTGCTTCGAAGGCGCGGCTCCGGCTGGCCGAAATGGCTTCCAGCGTCGCGGCCTGGTGCAAAGCTTCGGCATTGCCGCTGACGAAGGTGCCCAGCGTCGGGTTCAGCCCGCCGTTGCGGTAGAGGTCGCCGGCGAGCTGGCCTACCTGCTTCCGGGTCCTGTCCTGATCTTCCTTCGCAGCAGTGGCCTTGGCCGTGGCCACTTCAGCAGCCGTCCTGCGGTCCTGCAGTTCAACCAGGGCTTCGCCGTAGGCGTTGTTGGCTTGCAGCGACAAGGCAAACGTGGCTTGCTGGGCGCTGGTGGCGTCGGCCAGGAGGCGTTCGATGACGGCGACCTGATCCGCCGTCGCGCGTTCACTCGCCTTGGCTGTGGCGATGTCCTCCGGGGTGGGAAGTTCCGGCGACGCCGGACGCTGGACTGTTGGAGCCTGCGGTAGCGGCGCTGCCTGGGCGGGGAGGGTCATGGTGCCGAAAAGTACGACGGCGGTGCACAGTACGGCGGCCTTCAGGCCGGATCCGGTCAAACCCATTCGCAGAACCTCGCACGCAGTAAGGCTGGGGGAGCGAGGTCTGGTGGCGGCACAAGGAGCCCCTCTGCTGATCTCCCAGCAGTCCGAGGCTACGTGAGCGTGTGCACTTTGGCAACACTGGTCACATCAATAACATAATCAACAAGAGTGCGATTCCTGCGCATCCGGACCGGCGTGTCGCGGAATCGGCTCCCGCTCCGCAACGCCCTACTACGCGTGCTGGCGCGATTCGTGTTCCGAGTGGCTGGCGGGTTCCAGCTGGAAAGTGCAGTGCTCAGTGTCAAAGTGGGAGCCCAGGCAGGTGGTGAGCTTGTCCAGGAGCTGGTCGGCGCCGCGGGCATTAAGGACGCCGTCCTCCACCACCACGTGGGCCGAAAACACCGGCACGCCGGACGTGATGGTCCAGATGTGGATGTCATGGACGTCAACCACTCCTTCAACGCTGAGGATGTGTTCGCGGATCATCTGCACCTCCACGCCTTTGGGGGTCGCCTCCAGGAGGACGTCCACCACATCGCGTAGCAGGCTCCAGGCCCGCGGCAGGATCATCAGGGCGATGACCACGGAGGCGATCGTGTCGGCGGCCTGGTAGCCGGTGAACATGATGACCAGTGCAGCAACGATGACGGCGACTGAGCCCAGCAGGTCGCCCAGCACCTCGAGGTAGGCGCCCCGGACGTTCAGGCTGTCCTCGTGCGCGCCGCGCAGGATCAGCAGCGAGACCAGGTTGGCCACTGCTCCCAGGATGGCGGCGAAGAGCATGATGTCGGTGTGGACCTCGGGCGCCGAGCCGATCCGGCGGATGGCCTCAGTGAAGATGACCACCGAGATGACAACCAGGATCAACGCGTTGGCCAGGGCAGCCAGGACCTCGGCGCGCTGGTAGCCGTAGGTCCGCTGATCGCTCGCGGGGCGTCCTGCAATCCAGGCGGCCAGGAGCGCGATGGTCACGCCTGCCGCGTCGGAGAGCATGTGGCCGGCGTCCGCCAGCAGGGCCAATGAACCGGACAGTGCCGCCCCGATCACCTGGACCACCACCACCGCCAGGGTGATGGCCAGGACGGCGATGAGCCGTTTGCGGTGGCGGCCTGTCGCCGTGATCCCGTGTGTGTGGCTGTGGTCGTGTCCCATGCCTACAAGGCTAGTCCCAGCCGAGCTCGTGCAGCCGCCGGTCGTCGATGCCGAAGTGGTGGGCGATCTCGTGCACCACCGTCACAGCCACCTCCTGGATCACCTCGTCGCGGGACCCGCAGATGTCCAGGATGGGCTGGCGGAAGATGGTGATCCGGTCCGGCAGCGAACCGGCATCCCACCATGAATCCCGCTCCGTCAAGGGAACGCCCTCGTAGAGGCCCAGCAGCACGGTGTCCGGATCCTCTCCCGGGCCGGGCGCATAGTCGTCCTCGACAAACACCGCCACGTTGTCCATGGCCGCCGCAAGCTTTGCAGGGATCAGGCCCAGGGCATCCGTGACGGCGGCCTCGAAATCGTCAGCGGACATCTCAAACGGACCGGACTCTTGCGGGCCATCCGGGATGATGGGCAGGCCTGGCGGCAGGTGGGCGGGCATAAGCAGACTCTAGTCCGCAGCCGGGTTGGCGCGCATACTGATACCGTCCCTGACCGCCCTATGAGGAGCCGGATGTCCGTTCACCATCGCCTTTTTGCCGCCACTTACGACGCGTTGTCGGCCTCTGTGGAGCGCAGGGAGCTCGCTCCGCGCCGGGCGCGGCTGCTTTCCGGGCTGACGGGAACCGTGGTGGATGTCGGCGCCGGCACCGGGGCGAACCTGCGGCACTTCCGCGGCGCTGAGCAGGTCATCCTCGTGGAACCGGACCGATACATGAGGGCAAGACTGAGCGCCCGACTTGGGGAGTCGTCGGTTCCGGTGGAAGTTTCCGACGCCGATGCGGAGCACCTGCCGCTGCCGGACGGCGCGGCGGACGCCGTGGTGTTCACCCTGGTGCTGTGCTCGGTGCCGGATCAGCGGCTTGCCCTGTCGGAGGCACGCAGGGTGCTCAAACCCGGCGGGACTCTCGCGGTGCTGGAACATGTCCGCGGACAGGGCCGGGCGGCCCGCTGGCAGGACAGGCTGGACGGCTTTTGGGGCGGCTGCGTGGCGCCCGGGTGCCACCTCAACCGGAACACGGTGGCATCCATCGGCGAGGCCGGGTTTGATTTCACGGAAGTCAGCAGGTTGGAGGCCCCGGCTGTTGCCCTGGCCACGCCGATCATCGCGGGCACAGCAGTGAAGCGATCGGAACCCTGAGAGCCCCTACCGGGACCTGCGGCGCGTCAGGCCCACACCCACCAGGCAGACCACCCCGCCCACGAGGCCCAGCACGCCGGGGACTTCGCTGAGGACCAGCCAGGAGATCAGGATGGTGGTGCCCGGCACCAGGTATGTGGTGGCCGCCAGCTTTCCGGCGTCAATCAGGGACAGTGCGTAGGCCCAGGTAGTGAAGGCGATGGCAGTGGGGAAGATGCCCAGATACACCAGGCCCAGTGTTGCCGGCAGCGGTGCCGACTGCAGCTCGGACACGAGTTGGCCGCTGAACGGCAGGCAGCAGACGGCCCCCACCATGATGCCGAACCAGGTGGCCTGGCCCGCCGGGAACTTCCGCAACACCGGCTTCTGGATGATGACGCTGACGGCGGCGAGCACGGCGGCAAGGAGGCAGAGCAGCACGCCCGCCACATCCGCCGTCGAACGTTCCCCGGAACCTGAGCCGGATCCGAGCGCGATCAGAGCAACCCCGCCGAACGCCACCAGGCTGCCGATTATCAGCCAGCGCGGGAAGCCCTCCTTCAGGAAGAAGCCGGCCATGATGGCAACGAGGATGGGGTTGACGTTGATCAGCAGCGCGGCCGTCCCGGCGTCCAGCAGGTGTTCCGCCGCGTTCAGGGCCACGTTGTAGCCGCCGAACCACATCACGCCGTACCCCAGGATGGGCCACCATTCGCGGCCTTGCGGCAGCACTCTGCTCTTGGCCAGCTGCGGCAGCACCAGTGCACCGAGCACGACGGCGGCAACCGCCAGCCTGCCCAGGGTCAGGGATCCGGGGGAGAAGGTGGGGCCGATGGCCCGGATCCCCACGAACGCCGAAGCCCAGAGCACTACGGTGACCACCACGGCGGCGACGCCGAGCGCGTTAGTGCGGCCAGGTGGTGGGCGAAGCGCCGTTGTTGTTGCTGCGCTGGGAGGGGTGCTTGAAGCCATGCTGCCAATCTATCCCCGGGGCGACGCCGGCGGCTGGCGGGAATCGGTCACGTCTAATCCGAAAATGAGGTGACCTGACGGCGGCGGGCTCGCACTGGTGGGTCCGTCGTGGTCTGGCGGGTTGGTTGTGGGTATGAAGGTGGGGTGTCAGGCTGCGGGTGTGAGGGTGACGG
>NZ_JAKFFD010000118.1:0-26618 GCF_036675385.1 Pseudarthrobacter sp.
CGGAAGCTAAGACCCACAGCGCCGATGGTACTGCACCCGGGAGGGTGTGGGAGAGTAGGTCACCGCCGGAACATCATTACAGGTCGAGAGCCCCCCAACCACCAGGTTGGGGGGCTCTCCCACTTTAACCACCACACCACAAACACCCCACACACCCTCTCTCTTAATCGGCTCAGTCGTCCGTGGATCGCCTCGCTCAGCGCAGCGGGAACGCCTCCGCTGACCGACGCGATCAGGTTCTGCATCAGCTCGCGCCCCTTCGTTCGATCCGGGTGACGGTAGGCGGGGGATCATCCGCTGGTAGATCCCGCAAGTCGCCTCGACTTCGACATGCTCCTCGGCGGCAAACAGGGCGGTGAACCGGTCGTTCTGCTTGTCGGTGAGTAGGTCGGCTCCGGTGCAGGTTCCTCCTGGCGGGCCTAGAGCGGGTCGTCCTTGTGACCGCGGTGGCCGTGGATCGCGAGTTGGTGTTAACAGTTGGACCCGTGTTCTCGATCAACCCCGCCCGGACCGATCGACTGGGATGACCCGGCGGTGGCGCAGGCTACTTCGACCAGGCCCACTTCGGCCACGAGTTCCGGGCCTTCACCGGGCTCACGCCGACCCGGTACGTCGAAGTCAGGCGGCGGTTCCTGCGCGAACATCCCGGCCACGCGCTGGACGGCTGGCCGCTGCCGGCCGATTTGAATTCTTACAAGAGCGACAACTCACGACTTGCTAATATGGGGGCACCCAAAGCAAAGGAGAGCCCCGTGGGCAAGGTGGTCATGTACAGCTCGGTGTCGGTGGACGGCTTCATCGCGGACGAGCACGACCAGCCCGGACCCTTGTTCGACTGGTTGACCAGCGGTGATGTCCCGTTGGACGAGAGCGGCGAGTTGAATGTGTCGCAGACGTCCTACGACTACACCCGGCCGTACTGGGACCAGATCGGGGCGACAATCGCCGGCCGCCACGTCTTCGACCTGACGGACGGCTGGGACGGGAAGCCTCCGGGCGGGATCGACCGCGTGGTCGTCGTGACGCACCGGCCGAAGCCCGAGGACTGGGACCCCGAGGCGCCATTTCACTTCGTCGACAGCGTTGAGGCAGCCGTGGCCAAGGCGCAGGAGCTCGCGGGTGACCGCATCGTCGAGGTCGCCGCTGGCGACGTCGGTGGCCAAGTGCTTGCCGCGGGACTGGTCGACGAGGTGCGCATGGACGTCGTACCCGTCGTGTTCGGGTCCGGCAAGCGCTACTTCGGGTCGGTCCAGGCACAGCACCTGTTGGAGGATCCCGACGTGGTGATTCAGGGCAACCGGGTGCTTCACCTGCGCTATCCGGTGCGCCGTTGACCGATCTGAGCGGGTACGCGAAGAAGTCCACTGCGAACGGTGACACAAGATCGGGCCTCCAGCTGCGGTTGCGCATCGCTGCCCCGGACCGACGCGCCAGCCAACATCCAGCCAGCCATTACACCCTCAACTGTGACGAGCCCTGAAACCCGCAGAAAGTGAGAGAGCGTCGACTGTGGCGGATGCTGGAGCCGCGTAGAGTTGGCGTCCATGGATAACCTTTTCAGCCACGCGGACGACGCCCTCCCCGCTTCAGTTGAGCCCGCAGAGAACCTTGAACCTGTCATTTGCACTGTCACAGTGCCGGGGCCGGTGGCGCAGGCGTTCGCCGGCTTCACGGATCACACGCACTTGTGGTGGCCGCTGGATTCACACGGTGTGTACGGTGCAGGATCTTACGTTGAGTTTGAAGAGAACCTCATCGTGGAGACAGCTGACGACGGCAGGACCGCCGTCTGGGGTTCCATAGATGACTGGCAGCCGCCGCTTTCCTTCCATGCGTCCTGGCATCCCGGGACCACCGCCATCTGGTCCACCGAGCTGCGAGTCGCGTTCAGGGCCGTGGAATCCGGGACCGAGCTGCGCCTGGTCCACAACGGCTGGGAAGGTGCGGAGGATCCTGCCGCAGCGCGCGCCGACTATGCTGCCGGCTGGCCGAAGGTGCTGGACTGTTTCGTGAGGTTCATGGGCGGGGAAGCTTAGGCCTGACGGCCGGCCCTGAATAGCAGCTTGGGACGGACCCGGCTCAGAATGGACTGAGGGGCCACGGTCAGGCCGGCGGGACGGCCGTGCTGTTCCGGACGAGGAACTCCGTAGGGTACTCCCGGTCGGTGGCCGCTGCTGACGGTGGCGTGCCCTTGGCAGGCCGCTTCGCGCCGGCGTCGAGCGTTTCCAACAGCATGCGGGCCGCCAGGGCGCCTTGGCCGCGTGCATCCTGGTTGATGGTGGTCAGCCCAAAGACCTCGCCCAGTTCGTGCCCGTCCATGCCGATCACGGAGAGATCCTGCGGCACGCGCAGGCCGAAATCGCGGGCGGCAAGGATGGCCCCGATCGCCATCTCATCGGAGGCTGCAAAAACCGCAGTGGGCCGCCCGGCTGCGGAGGCCAGGAGATTACGGGCACACACATAGGCGCCCTGGATAGTGAAGTCCGCGGACACTACCCATTCGGGGCGGACAGCATGCCCCGCAGCCTGCATTGCTGCCTCAAAGCCGGCGCGGCGTATCCCGGGGAGTTTGAAGTCCTGGTTCAATTCGGCATCGCCGGTGATGTGTGCGATTCGCGTGTGGCCCAGCCCGAGGAGATGCTCGGTGGCTGTCCTGGCCAGGCGGGCGTCATCAATCCTGATGGTGGATGCGCCGGCCAGGGCACCGCCGATGCCGACGATCGGACGGTGGATTGCCAGGAGCTGTTTGATTTCTGACTCGCTCAGGACCAGCGCCACAGCGATGACCGCATCCAGCCGCTTGCGGAGCAGGAAATCGTTCAGGACGCTGTGGCGGCGTTCCGGCCGGTCACCCACGTTGTACAGGGTGAGGTCGTAGCCGGCGTCGAGCAAGGTGCCGGACACGCCCTCCACCACGGACGAGAAGTACCAGCGGTGGATGGACGGGACCACCAGCCCCACGTTGTGGTTACGGCCTGAAGCCAGGCTGGACGCGTGGTAGGACGGGACGAAGCCCAGTTCGTCGGCTGCCGCCTTTGCCAGCTGGCGGCTCTTGGCCGACACATTCGCCTTGCCGCTGAGCGCCCGTGACACAGTGGCGATCGACAGCCCGGCGCGGTCGGCAACGTCCTTGATGCCCGCAGGTCCCACTATGCCGCGTCGCCTCCGCCAACCCGCAGCCACGCGGTTTCCCCGGACGCCAGGAAATGGGGTGCATCCGAGCCGGAGCCGAACTCAGAGTCAGAGCCGGCGCTGCGGACGAGGACGCTGCCTGCCGGCATCTCCAGTGGTTCGTGGTTGAGGTTCATGAGCACCAGCGTATCGCCGTTCAGGTACGCCAGTGACGAACCGCTGCACCAGTCCTCGGCCCAAGCCAGTGACCCGCGGCCCAAACCCAGTTCGCGGCGCAGCGCCAGCATGTTCCGGTACAGGGAAAGATGCGACGACGGCGATGCGGCCTGTGCGTCCCGTGCCAGGTCCGCGAAGCTCGCCGGCAAGGGAAGCCAGGGATCCTGGCCGGAGCCAAAGCCCAGGTGCCGTTCTGTGCTGCGCCACGGGAGGGGAACCCGGCAGCCGTCGCGGCCCAGCCGGGCCCCTCCGGTGCGTGCGAACGTGGGATCCTGCCGCAGGTGCTCCGGAATATCGATGCCGTCCGGCAGCCCAAGCTCCTCACCCTGGTACAGGTAGGCGGCGCCGGGCAGTCCCAGCATAAACAGGGAGGCGGCGGCTGCACGCCGGCGGCCCAGGGCTGTATCCGGCTGCGGATCGGCCGCACCGATGCCGTCGCCATCGCGCGGACCGGACCCGTTGTAACCAAAGCGGCTGGAATGCCGGACCACGTCGTGGTTGGAGAGCACCCAGGTGCTCGGTGCGCCCACGGCATCCAGCGCCGTGAGCGAATCGCTGATGACGGACCGGAGCCGGTACACGTCGAGGCCGGCGTGTAAGAACGGGAAGTTGAAGGCCTGGTGCATCTGGTCTGGCCTGACCCAGTTCGCGAGCCGCGGGAGCGGATCCACGTTGGCCTCCGCACACAGAATACGGTCGGGCCCGTACTGGTCAAGAATGACGCGCCAGGCACGGTAGATGTCGTGCACAGCAGGCTGGCCGAACATCGGGGCCTCATGGCCCGGGAAGCCGTGCGAGCTGCCGCCGTCGGCCCGTCCACCCCAGGAAGGCAGGCCCGGTGCCTTGACCAGCGCGTGGGCGACATCCACCCGGAAGCCGGAAACGCCACGGTCCAGCCAGAAACGGAGCACCCGCTCAAATTCGGCGTGCACGGCCGGGTTGTCCCAGTTGAAGTCCGGCTGGGAGGAATCAAACAGGTGCAGGTACCACTGGTCCGGCTGGCCGTCGGGTCCGGTGACCCGGGTCCAGGCCGGACCGCCGAAGTGGGACTGCCAGTTGTTGGGCGGTTCGTGGCCTTCAGGCCCCGCCCCGTCCCGGAAGATGAACATGTCGCGTTCTGGGCTGCCTGCAGGTGCGGCCAAGGCGGACTGGAAGGCCACGTGCTCGTCCGAGCAGTGGTTGGGAACCAGGTCCACGATGACCCGCAACCCCAGACGGTTGGCCTCGGCAATCATGACGTCGAAGTCACCCAGGGTGCCGAAGATCGGATCCACGTCGCAGTAATCGCTGACGTCATAGCCGGCGTCGCGCTGGGGGGATTTGTAGAAGGGCGACAGCCAGACGGCGTCCACATCCAGCTCTGCCAGTTGCGGCAGTTCCGCGGTAATCCCGGCGAGATCGCCGATTCCGTCGCCGTTGAGGTCCCGGAAGGACCGCGGGTACACCTGGTAGATGACGGCGGAGCGCCACCAGCCGGGGGCATTGTCGGCATCGTGGATGAGGGTCAGCGGACCTGCCAGCGGAGCTGCGGTGGTGATCATGGAATCAACAGACATGCTGATCAGCTTAGTTGAGTAGCGTCATGATATGGAAACGCTTCCAGCATGTATTTGCTGATGCAATTCGGTGTTCTAGGAGAAATGGGTCTGACCTGTGGAAACGCTTGCAGCAGCCCGGGATTGTGACGCGTTTGCGACGTCGTGGCCCGCCCTAGACTGGGGAGAACGACAACGACGACGAACGGGAGGCTGCGTGGGCAGCTTGGTTGAAGGGCTGGTGGGCGCCCTCGGGTCAGGGCAGGTCAGTACCGAAGAGGAGCTGCTCGCGAGGTATGCCGTGGACCAGGCCCCCATCACGGATTTCCAGCTCCCCGAAGCGGTGGTCTTCGCCGGGTCTGTGGCGGACGTGCAGGCCGTGGTCAGGCTGTGTGCGGCCCTCAACGTCGCCGTCGTGGCCCGCGGAGCCGGAACAGGCGTTTCCGGTGGCGCGCACGCGAGCAGGAACTGCGTAGTCCTGTCCCTGGAACGGATGAACCGCATTCTTGACCTCAACCCTGACGACGAGACCGCCGTCGTCGAACCCGGCGTGGTCAACGCCGCCCTCAACGAGGCCGCCGCAGTGCATGGCCTGATGTACGCGCCGGATCCGGCGAGCTTCCGTTCCTCCACGATCGGCGGCAACGTTGCCACGAATGCCGGGGGACTGCGCTGCGCCAAGTACGGCGTTACCCGCGACTCGGTGCTGGGGTTGGATGTCGTCCTGGCCGACGGGTCCCTCATCCACACCGGCCACCAGACATTCAAAGGCGTGGCGGGCTACGACCTGACGGGCCTGTTTGTTGGTTCCGAGGGCACTCTGGGGATCGTGGTGGGGGCAACCGTCCGGCTCAAGTACCTGCCCCGTGACGTGCACACCATCGCCGCGTTCTACCCTGACTTCAGGCAGGCCGCTGCCGGCGTCCTGGCGGTGGGCCGGGCCCGCGTGCAGCCGGCCATCATGGAACTGCTCGACGGCGGGACGCTGGCCCAGCTGGACGAACTCCACGGCTCCGACCTGAGCTCCCGCGGCCGTTCGCTGCTCCTGATCCAGACCGACGGGTTCGGGGCAGCGGCGGAGGCCGACGTCGTGCGTTCCGTCCTAGCCGCCGGCGGGGCAACGGTGAGCACGGAATCCACGGCGGAAGCCGAGCAGCTCGTGGAGCTCCGCCGGAACAGCCGTGGCGTGGAAGTGGATGACGAATACCGTGTGGGCGAGGACGTGGCCGTGCCGCGCTCACGCCTGGTGGATTACGTGGCGGCGTTGGAAGACCTCGCGGCAACACATGGTGTGAGCCTGAAGGTGGTGGCGCACGCGGGCGACGGCAACCTGCACCCTACGTTCTGGATCGACCGCCAGGACAGCGCGGTGGATGCTGACGCCATGGCCCGGCTGAATCTTGCCCTGGATGCCTCCATCGAGGCTGCGCTCGAAATGCGTGGCACCATCACCGGCGAGCACGGGATCGGGCAGTACAAACTGCGCTGGCTGGGCCTGGAGCAGGCGGAACCCGTCAGGGAGCTCCAGCGCAGGATCAAGGAACTCTTTGACCCGGCCGGCATCCTGAACCCGGGCAAGGCCATCTAAAGTCCGCTACCTAGTTGGGGGTGTTAACACAGCCGTGCTGCCACCGCGGCCCGGCAGCGGCTCCCGGTCCGGTCAGTCGTCGACGTCGGGGTACTCTTCGATGGATTCGTCGGCACCATAGCGGGAGGACTCCTCGGTTTCCACTTCGAGGATCTTCAGCATCGCAGTATCCGGGTTGAGCATGATGGCGGCCTCGTCCCGGCGGTGGCGCAGGACGGACTCGATGTAGGACTGCACTGCCTCGGCGAGCGGAATGTGGCGGGCCTGCTCCTCGGACATGTACCAGCGGTGCTCCAACACCTCGTGGACCGCCTCCGCCGGCTCCAGCTTGCGGGACAGGTCGCGGGGGATCGAACGCACGATGGGTTCGAAGACCTGGCTGACCCAGAGGTGCGCGCTGTATTCCTCGTCCATCCCCGGGTTGTTGTCCGCCCGGAAGGAGTCCATGTCATTGAGCAGGCGCCGCGCCTGGTTCTCCTGGGCGTCCAGTCCGGTCAGGCGCAGCAGCCGGCGCTGGTGGTGTCCGGCGTCGACCACCTTGGGCTGGAGCTGGATGGTGGAACCGTTCTGGGTGGTCTTGATGGCGTATTCCTCGACGTCGAACCCCAGCTCGTTGAGCTTCCGGATCCGGGCGGCCACGCGCCAGCGTTCGCCGATTTCGAAGGATTCCTTCTCGGTCAGTTCCGTCCACAGGCGCCGGTAGCTCTCCATGATGAGTTCGCTGGTGGCCACCGGGTCCACCTTTTCCTCGATCAGGCCGCCGTCCAGGAGGTCCATCAGCTCGCCGGCGATGTTGACCCGGGCAATCTCGAGATCGTACTCGCGCTGGCCGGTGGAAAGATCGGGATACAGCTCGCCGGTTTCGGCGTCCACCAGGTAGGCGGCGAACGCGCCCGCGTCACGGCGGAAGAGCGTATTGGAGAGGGAGACGTCGCCCCAGTAGAAGCCGATGAGGTGCAGCCGGACCATCAGCAGGGCCTGGGCGTCGATGAGCCTGGTCAGTGTGTCCTTGCGCAGCATCTGCGAGAACAGGGCCCGGTACGGCATGGAGAATTTCAGGTGGCGGGTGACCAGGACGGGGTTCAAGGGCCGCCCGTCCAGGGTGGTCCGGCCGGTGATGACAGCAACGGGGACAACGCACGGGACGTCCAGGCGGGCCAGCTTGCGGAGCATGTGGTACTCGTGGCGGGCCACATGCTCGGACGTTTCCTTGATGGCGATGACGGAGCCGCCCAGGTGCGCGAAACGCACAATGTGCCGCGAGATGCCGCGGGGGAGCGCTGCCAGGTTCTCGGCCGGCCAGTCCTCCAGGGCGATGTGCCAGGGCAGGTCCAGGAGTTCGGGATCCGCGGACGCCGCCGTGATGTTCAGCGAGCTGGAAGCGGCAAGGACCTTGTCATCCTTGGCGCTCGCTGCCTCGAAGCGCGGAAGTTTGCCGACCTGCGCGTAGTCCGTGGGCTCGTCGTGCCACTGTGCACTGTTTTCGTCGGTCATGGATCAATTCTTTCGTACAGAGGGGCGGCTGGCCTAAACCTCGGGCTTAAACGCCGACGGCGGCCCGTCCAGTCAGGAGGGCCGCCGTCGGTTAGATCTCGACAGGCTCGATCATCGGTGGGGACTAGTCGCCCAGGCGCAGACCGGTCTTGGTGTCAAACAGGTGCACGTGGCCCGACTGCGGACGGACGTAGATGGTGTCGCCCTTCAGCGGGGGACGGCGGCCGTCGACGCGTGCCACGATGTCGTGGTCCTTGCCGTCCAGCGTCGTGTGGCCGTAGACGTAGGCGTCGGCACCGAGTTCTTCAACAACGTCGACCTCGACCTGGAGACCCTCACCGTGAGAGGCCTGCTCAAGGTCCTCGGGGCGGCTGCCCAGGGTGACGGTGCTGCCGTGGGCCTCTTCGAGGATGTTGCGCGGCACGGGGTAAACCGTTCCGCCGAACTGGACGCCGCCGTCGACCACGGGCAGTTCGAGCAGGTTCATGGCGGGGGAGCCGATGAAGCCGGCAACAAAGACGTTCTTGGGCTTGTCGTAGAGGTTGCGCGGGGTGTCAACCTGCATCAGCAGGCCGTCCTTCAGCACAGCCACGCGGTCACCCATGGTCATGGCCTCGACCTGGTCGTGGGTAACGTAAACGGTGGTGACACCGAGGCGGCGGGTCAGGGATGCGATCTGCGTACGGGTCTGGACACGGAGCTTGGCGTCCAGGTTGGAAAGCGGCTCATCCATGAGGAACACCTGCGGGTTACGCACGATGGCGCGGCCCATGGCAACACGCTGGCGCTGGCCACCGGAGAGTGCCTTCGGCTTGCGGTCCAGGTACGGCTCGAGGTCAAGAAGCTTGGCGGCCTCACGGACACGCTCGGCGCGCTCTTCCTTGGAGACGCCGGCGATCTTCAACGCGAAGCCCATGTTGTCTGCAACCGTCATGTGCGGGTACAGCGCATAGTTCTGGAAAACCATCGCGATGTCGCGGTCCTTCGGCGGAACATCGGTGACATCGCGGTCGCCAATAAGAATCCGGCCGGCGTTGACGTCCTCAAGGCCTGCGAGCATGCGCAGGGAGGTGGACTTACCGCAACCGGAGGGTCCTACGAGGACCAGAAATTCGCCATCGGCGATTTCGATGTTGAGCTTGTCAACAGCGGGCTTCTCTGTGCCCGGGTACAGACGCGTAGCGTTATCAAAAGTAACTGTAGCCACAGTTATCAATCCCTTCACCGGCAGGTACGTGCCGGACGATCCGTTGTGAATGGTTCATGTAATTCAGTTATCCACGGCATTGCAGCCGTGTACTCCCCGGCCGAAGCCGAGGAGTATCACGTGACGCCGCACGGTTCCTGTGCGCCACATCACAACCAAGAGTATGTCAGACGATTGGCGTTTTGGTGCAAATGTTACGGAGGTCACATGTGAGGTTGGACATGTCCCCGAGGTTCAGTCACTGCCGGGCTCTTCTTCGGCCACCACCAGGCTCCGTTCCTGCAGGAGCGCTTCGAGCAGTTCTGCCACGTGGGCCGGTGCTTCCACCCGGAACTCGGCCTGGGTGAAGTCCAGGCCCACCTTGACGCCCACATCGCCGGTTTCCAGGCGCGCCAGGGCGTCCTCGTCCGTGACGTCGTCGCCGGCAAAGAGGACCGCAGTGGCCCCGGTGATCTGGCGCAGGAACGTCAGGCCCTCACCTTTGGAGGCGTTAACCACCGAAGTTTCCAGGACCCGTTTGCCGTTCTTCAGGAAAACGCCTTTGCGGTCCTGGAGAACGGAACGGGCCGCAGCCACCGCGTCCTCGGCAACATCGTCCGTGGCCAGCCGGGTATGCAGGACTACGCCTGCGGGCTTGTCTTCGAGGAGCGTGCCCGGTGCCTGCTCAACGATCTCCTCCAGGACGCCTCGGACTTCGGCCAGCAGCTGGCGCTGGGCCTCGTCCAGCGTCAGCTCCGTGGAGCCGGGGCCCAGCCACGCCTCGGCGCCATGGCTGCCGATCAGCAACGTGTCCACCGGGGGCGAGGCGACCGCGCGCAGGCTGGCGAGGGCCCTGCCTGAGAGGAGTGCCGTCGTCGTGCGTGGAAGGGCGGCGAGCCCGGCGAAAGCGGCGGCCGAGCGCGGAAGCGGGCGGGCGTCGTCGGCGCGGTCAACCAGCGGGGAAATGGTGCCGTCGAAATCCATGGCCACCAGCAGGTGTTCCGTCTGGGCGATGCGCCGAGCGGCCTGCCGGAGTTCAGGGGACAAGGTGAGCGGGCCCTTGGCGGGCCGGGCGTCAGGAGTCATCGCGTACAACTTTCTCGTTCAGGGCGGCCAGGAAGTCAGCTGACCAGTGGTCGACGTCGTGTTCCAGGATCTGCTTGCGCATGGACCGCATGCGGCGCGCGGCGTCTTTGGGAGGCAAATCGACGGCCCGCATGATGGTGTCCTTGAGGCCGTCGATATCGTGCGGGTTCATCAGGAGCGCCTGCTTGAGCTGGTCCGCGGCACCGGCGAACTCGCTGAGGACCAGCGCGCCGTCGTTGTCCTTGCGGGCGGTGACGTATTCCTTGGCCACGAGGTTCATGCCGTCCCGCAGTGCGGTCACGAGCATAACGTCGGCGGCGAGGTACAGCGCCACCATCTCCTCCACGGGGTAGCTGTGGTGCAGGTAGCGGACGGCCGTGTTCTGGATGGTGTCGTAGGTGCCGTTGATGTGGCCGACGGTGCCTTCGATTTCCTCGCGCAGGAGGCGGTACTGCTCAACCCGTTCGCGGCTGGGGCTGGCAACCTGGATCAGCGTTGCGTCGCCGACCGTCAGCTTGCCTTCGTTCAGGAGTTCCTCGAACGCCTTGAGCCGGTGCCGGATGCCCTTGGTGTAGTCGAGCCGGTCCACGCCCAGGAGGATGGTCTTGGGGTTGCCGAGATCCTGGCGGATCTGGCGTGCACGCTCGATGATCTCGGGGTTGTGGGCCAGTTCGTTGATCTGGGCTACGTCGATGGAGATGGGGAAGGCCTGGGCCCTGGCGATGTGCGTGATTTCGCCGTCCTTACCCTTCACATGCACCTGCTGCTGCTTGACGCTGGCGCCGAGGAACCGGCGGGCGGAGCGCATGAAGTTGCCGGCGTCGCTGGGGCGCTGGAAGCCCACGAGGTCTGCACCCATCAGGCCGTCAATGATGGCATGCCGCCACGGCAGCTGGGCGAAGATTTCCGGCGGGGGGAAA
Source organism: Pseudarthrobacter sp. (assembly GCF_036675385.1). Lineage (NCBI taxonomy): Bacteria > Bacillati > Actinomycetota > Actinomycetes > Micrococcales > Micrococcaceae > Pseudarthrobacter > Pseudarthrobacter sp. The sequence goes on from NZ_JAKFFD010000118.1 coordinate 11,158, forward strand.
GGAATGTGGTTGAAGAACCCGATCCGCAGGTCCGGCCGCGCTTGGCGCAGCAGCCGCGGCACCAGCTGCAGCTGGTAATCCTGGACCCACACCGTGGCACCCTGGCCGGCATGGCGTACGACGGCCTCGGCGAACCTTTGGTTGACCCTGCGGTAGGCGTCCCACCAGGTTCTGTGGAACTCCGGCGGGGCGATGACGTCGTGGTACAGGGGCCACAGGGTGGCGTTGGAGAAACCCTCGTAGTAGAGCTCAACGTCGTCGTTGCTCAGCTGGACGGGCACCAAGTCCATGCCGCCGTGGCTGAAAGGCTCGACGGTTTCGTCCGGGGCGCCGTGCCAACCTACCCACGCGCCGTCGGTCTTGGTCATCATGGGTGCGAGGGCAGTCACCAGGCCACCGGGGGAGCGGCGCCAGCCCGAGCCGTCGTCGCCGCTCTCACCTGGCGCGCAGCGGTCAACGGGCAGCCTGTTGGAGACAACCATAAAATCGTACGTGGCGGCCGTGCTGTTGCTGCTCGCGGCGGCGCCGGTTGCAGGTACAGCTGATGGTTTTTCTTGGACGGGTGTTTGCATTGCGGCCCCCTGGGGTTGCTTGTGCCTTTAAGCCACCTTAATAGGATGGAATCTTCGGGGCCATTCGTCCGTTGGTTATTCGGGCGGAATAGTTGAAAGCGCAAGCTCTCAGGTTTGTCCCCTAAAATGGTGGAGTCGCCACAGAGTGGTCCCCCTATGTCGATCGACCCAAGGAACACATGAGCCCCGCAAATGAAATACGTAAGTCCAAGGCTGAGCGAACCTCGGAGGCGCGCGAGAAGGCACGCCTGATCCGTGAGGCGCAGCTGGCGAAGGACAAGCGCAACAAGCTGCTGATCGGCTGGGGCATTGTGGTGGCCGTGGTGGCCATCCTTGTGGTGGTGGGGCTGGTGGTGACCACAACGATGCGGCAGAACGCCCCGATCGCTGACCAGGGGCCGACGCCGGCCAACGGTAACGTCAACGGTGGCATCACCTTGCTGGCCAATACCGACGTCGCGAAGCTGGAAGCAGCCACCGTGGACGCAGCCTCCGTGGGGGAGCCCCCGAAAACCGCGCCGGCTGAAGTGGTTGCCCCCGGTGCCGAAGCTGAGGCCGGAAAGCCGGTCAAGGTGGTCCTGTACGTTGACTTCATCTGCCCGGTTTGCAAGAACTTCGAGGCACAGTACAACGAGCAGCTGACGACGCTGCGCAACGAGGGCAAGATCACGGTGGAATACCGGGCGCTCGGGTTCCTGGACAACAGGTCCTCCACCAACTACTCCTCCCGTGCAGCCAACGCCGCCGCGTGTGTTGTGAATGAGTCTCCGGAGAAGTACGCGGAGTTTGTGGACTCGCTGTTCGCCAACCAGCCTGCCGAAGGTACCGCCGGTCTTTCCGACGACAGGCTCAAGACCATGGCCACGGACATCGGCGCCAAGAACATTGACACGTGCATCGACGAGAAGACCTACCGTCCGTATGTGAAGTTCACAACCAAGCAGGCCGCGGCGATCGGCGTCACCGGCACACCCTCGGTGTTTGTGGACGGCCAGCAGTGGGGCAAGGGTGCCAGCGCGCAGACCCCGTTCCCTGACTTCCTGCAGGCAGCGATCACCGCGAAGGGCTAGTACTTCCACCCAGAGGACCTGCTTCCGGATCAATTCCGGAAGCAGGTCCTTACTTTTTGCCCAGGTTCGCCCTGGCCGGCGTTTTTACGAGCGGGCGGACTTGGGCTAACCTTATCTAGCGCCGTTGCGGCGCACGCCCCCTGGGGCGCGCCTCCTTAGCTCAGTTGGCCAGAGCACCGCTCTTGTAAAGCGGGGGTCGTCGGTTCGAATCCGACAGGAGGCTCCAGAAACCCCTCCGTTCCGGCGATTTTGCCCCGAACGGAGGGGTTTTTCATGTCGCAAAATTGGGCACGACACGCTTACGACACGCTTTCAGGAAGACCGGCGTCGCCCGTCGGCTCGCGGGCTGCATAGAGAAGCCATGCAGATGAGCAGAAAGACCTTGGGACCGGCAGCGGACCAAGGCAACGCACGTCAACTCCTGACCACCGGGGAAGTGGCCCTCTGGCTGCAGGTGGCACCCAAGACCCTCCGCAACTGGCGCTCCGCCGGGATCGGACCGGAGGCCCTGAAGCTCCACAGCAGCGTTCGTTACGATCGTGCCGCTGTTGAGGCCTGGATTCGCGAGACTTCGAAGGCAGCGGCCTGATGGGGCGGTCAAGCCTCCCGGTTGGTGCCTGGGGAACAGTCAGCGCCAAGAAAGACACAGCGTCCGGAAAATGGCGGGCCAGCTGCAGGTTCCGTGGCTGGGACGGTGTCACTCGGATCTACAGCAAGTTCGGGTCAACCAAGGGCAAAGCCGAGACAGCCCTGCTGGCGTCCATGAAAGAGCGCCAACTGCTCGCAGGTCGAGTGACCGCGAACCCTCCGCTGAACGACGTCGCCTCAAAGTGGCTCGCCAGCATCGAGGTCCCCAAGGTCATTGTCGACGCCAAGGGGAACATGATCGTGGCTGCCAGCACGGGCGGCATCCGGCGCCAGACCTGGGACCAGTACGAAGGGCTCATCTACCGCCTCATCGAGCCCGCCCTCGGCGCGCTGAAGATCCATGAAATCAACACCTCCACCTGTGACAGCTTCCTTAGGTCGCTGGTAGTGGGCGGGAAAGGGCACACGAATGCCCGGTTGGCCAAAACGGTGCTGACGCAGATCATGTCCTACGCCATCAGGCACGACCTGTACGTGGGTGGCAATCCAGTGCGGGAGGTCGATCGGCTGAACAGGCCACGGAAGAAGCCCGTTAGCTTGAGCGCGGCTACCCTGCACGATGTTCGCGAAGCTGTCGGGAGTTGGCGGACAGAACCCGGCCAATTCGGTCCCCGCCCAAGCAACGTACTCGCAGATGTCGTTGACGTTCTGATCGGCACCGGGGCACGCATCGGGGAAGTCCTGGCAATCCGGTTGGAAGACATCGACCTGTCAGGCGACGTGGGAAAGATCGCACTCACCGGAACGCTGGTGGAGCCTCGTCACGGCCCCAAGTACCGCCAGAGCTTCCTCAAGAACCGCAGCAGCGAGCGGGTCATCCCAGTGCCTCGGTTTGTCGTCGACGTACTCATCCGCAGGAGCTTCGAATCCCCGGAAAACAACAAAGCGGGGGCCTTGTTCTGGTCCAGGACCGGCACCTACGTTCAGGCGTCAAGCGTACGGAGGCAGCTGCGCTCCGCGTTGACCGCGTCCAACATGGAGAACACGTCAGCCATCACTCCACACGCCTTTCGGCGAACGGTTGCGTCCCTTCTTGCTAGAGAGCTGACCGACGGGGCTGCTGCTGCCATGCTGGGTCACGCCGACGTCTCCATGACCCACGCCGCCTACATCGAGCGGCTGAGGGACGTGGCGGACTACACCACGGTCCTGGACCGGCTGGCGCCGAAGCCCTAAAGCCCGGGCGAAAAGGTGGTGCGCTCCTCGATCCCGCATTCGCGGCGGGGAGGAGCGTGCCACCACTCACAGAGGATCTGCGGGAAGACCGGAAGCCAAGCGTTCTCCACTACTTATTATCCTCAGCTCGCAGCGGGACGTTGCACGGGCCGTCACCTTGCCGCCTGCGTTGACCACCGTGTTCTTCGCGGTCTTGGTGATCGTCAAGCACCAGGCAAGAACTTGCCCGTCACCGAAAAGGGCCGCCCTTCTTACCGAGGGCGGCCTTTTGTAGCCAGTGCAAGCAATGGGAGAAGGGGAATCTCGCGAGCGTCTAAGAGGTTCCGCCATTGGTGAGGCCGCACCGGATTTATCAATGTAGGCACAGGCTCCGATAACCATGTGATTGTTCTAGAACCCTGGTCATGGACTACATCGAGGCTTGGGAGAACCACAACGTCCCACTGTCAAGGCTGGGCGCCGGACGCCGGCGGCCGCACTGGCAGCCCATCAAGCTTGCGGCCGTGAACCCTTGGCGGCATCGTCGAATACCGACGATGAGACTGCCTGAAAATACTTGACGAGCGCATACACTTCGAACATGCGCGTCTTTGACACTTCATTCGACTACATGACCGACACCGCTGCTAAGACCAAACCGGGCAACGCCGGCTCCCCGCCGGACTCCGACTCCGGCACCCCAAAGCAACGCGACCCGGATTCGCACAGTCCAAAGCTCCGGGCGGACCATCAGCTGCTGTGGACCAAGACGCTAAACTCCGGCGTCCTCTTCGAACCGACCGCGCCGCCGAAGCGTACGGACGGCTACCTCATCTTCACTGACCCCTCCGAGGCGAGGCATTGGTACGGCAGTGACGCCATCACGAACTCCTACACCGGCCGGGCACGTACGAGGTCTCTGGCGAACGCCATCGCCTCGCTGAACGAGGACGAGCGGTCCCGCTACCTGAAGCCGCCGTACACCATCGGCAGTGCGATGATCTGGCCCGTCAGGAAGAAGGACCGACCCACGATGAACCAGGCCCGGGGGTTCAGGTCGCTCATCGCCGACCGGATGGATCTGACCCTGGAGTGCATCCGGCGTCATTACGCAGGAGAACCGGAGAGCCCACTGGCCCATGTCATCAACGCGTACGCGGACTTCTTTGCGCTCTTCGACGGGTTCAAGGAGTTTGTGGAGTTCTTCCACTTTCAAGACCTCGTGACGCCCGACTACGAAGAGGTTCGGTTCTACCTGCCCTTCGACAACTTCAAGCGTTCCGGGATGCCGGCCACAAAAGACGAGTACGTAACGTACCGGGAGGCCACGCTGGAGTTCATCGCGGCACGGAACCGTCGGATGGCTGAGTGGGTCATAGAGAACCACCCCGAGATTGAGGTCCGCCAGTAGCGTCTTAGCGGTTCAGGCGATAGCTCGGGGCGGCGTTCGGGCCGGGTGTCCCAGCGGTTAGTGGTCCAGGCGTCGCGGATCAGGCGCCGGACGGTGATGATCTCGTTGGCCAGGGCAACGAACGCGTCGATGACGCGGATGAGCTGCTCGATAAAGATAGCGAGCCTTTGACGCCGAGGTTGTGGCAGGAGTTGGTTCGTCGACCATCTGGCGCTTGCCCTGCCTAGATGGGTGCATGCTTCTCCATGGTGGCGACCTCGGCCTCGCAGCCGAGTTCGTCGAGCAGGCCGCGGGTCTGGGCCAAGTCGTAGCCGGCGCCCAGGTGTTCGGTGATCACCGATGGCAGGCGGAAGTCGAACCGGCCGAGCCGTTCCAGCGTGAGCCCCGGTTCGCTGCCGCGGGGACGGTGCCCAGCGGGATGCCGTTGCCGTCGATCAGCAGGGTTTGGTGCCTGACGTGCCGCGGTCCACCGGGGCCGGCCCGTGGCCTCGCCGCCGCAGAGGCCGTGACGACGCATCCGTCCTCGGCCAGGTCCGCGAAATCTATGCCGACGACAGCGGTTGCTGTATCGCAAGTGGCCAAGAGAACTTCGCCCCAATCAGTAAGGAAACACGCCCTAGCTGCAGCTCAAAGGATCTTAGGGGAAGAGCCGACTCTGGCAGGTTCCGGCGAGTGCACCCCGCCAGTGCTGGGACAAGAGTGCTCGTCGGAATACAGTAGCTAGAGGACTTGACCGACTTAACTGGGGGAACACGCGTGGATGCGTTTGGTATTCGTGATCGGCTGATCGATGGCTATAGGTCGTTCACAGAGGGTTTTGTCGACATCAAGGACAAGCGGATCCGCGAGGAAGTCGAGAAGCTTGGCGATCAGGGCCGCCAGTGGCCGGACCCGTGGCTTTCGCTGAACCCTTCGTTCAAGTCCGGCGGGAGCGTCGACGAGCTGGTGGCTCGAGGAATCCTGCACAGCAAATGCAGCGAAATATTCCGCCCGAAGAAGGATCTGTCTGACCGCGGTGCGACGTCTATCACTCTCCATAAGCACCAAGCGGACGCAGTGGAAATCGCAGCGAAACGACAGTCCTACGTCCTGACCACAGGCACCGGGTCCGGCAAGTCTCTTGCCTACATCGTCCCGATCGTGGACCGCGTCCTTCGTGAAGGAAGCGGCAAGGGGATTAAAGCCATCATCGTTTACCCGATGAATGCCCTCGCAAACAGCCAGATGGAGGAGCTGTCCAAGTTTTTGGAAAACGGCTTTGACGGCCAGTCGCCGGTGACTTTCGCGAGGTACACCGGTCAAGAAAAGGGCGAGGCGCGTGAAGCCATTCTCAAGAACCCCCCGGACATCCTCCTCACGAATTACGTCATGCTTGAGTACGTCCTCACCCGCCCGGAGGAACGCCAGTCGCTCATCCGGGCAGCGTCCGGGTTGCAGTTCCTCGTCCTCGACGAGCTGCACACCTACAGGGGCCGCCAAGGCGCCGACGTCGCCCTCCTGGTACGACGTCTTCGGGACGCCTGCCACGCCCAGTCCACCCTCCAATGTGTTGGTACATCGGCAACGATGTCCAGCGGTGGAACCGTGGCGGAGCAGCAGAAGGACGTCGCCGAGGTCGCTTCTCGCATATTCGGCGCCTCGATCAGTTCGGAGCAGGTGATCACAGAGACCCTTGTGCGCGCCACGACGTCGAGGGATCAGTCACCAGAAGATCTTCGAGCTGGCGTCCAGGAACGCGGAGACGCCGAGTTCAGCAGCGCGACTCTCAGCGGCGGCTACGCATCCATGCAATCGGACCCGCTTGCCTCCTGGATCGAGGACACCTTCGGGCTCACCACCGAGCAAGCATCAGGTCGGTTAATCCGCAGCGCTCCAAAAACTGTTACGGGTGCGGCCGGAACTTTGGCAGAGCTCACAGGCCAAGAACCTCGGAGATGCGCAACGGCCATTCGAGCCACGCTGCTGGCTGGCTCTAAGGCGAAGTCCACTACGGGTCGTCCATTGTTTGCGTTCCGTCTGCACCAGTTCATTTCCAAGGGTGGATCGGTTTACACCACTGCGGAGTCCGAAGAGACCCGGCTGATCGAGACGGATTTTCAGGTCAGCACTGGTGCGGAGGAGAAGCGCCTTTATCCGCTGGCTTTCTGCCGGGAATGCGGGCAGGAATACCTGATGGCGAGGCTCGTCGAAGCAGGTGGGGGATCTAGGTTCATTGCCCGCCACGACCTGAAATTCCAGGACGACGGCGGCGTCGACGATGGCAAAGACGGTTACCTTTTCATTTCCACCGGTCAGGAGTGGCCGGAAAATGCCGTCGAAGCGGGCCGGTTGCCGGCCTCTTGGCTGACAAACGCCGTCTCAGGTCACCCAGTCGTGGAATCGAAACGGAAGCGGCTTCCGCTTCGCTACCGGATTGAGCCGGGAGGTGACACCGTACGCGACAACGATCAGACGGCCTCCAGCGGACAGCTTGCTGCTTGGATTCCCGGCAGCCTCGGATTCTGCCTCAATTGCCAGGTGACGTACGAATCCGCTCGCAGCGGCGAATTCTCCAAGGTGGTGACCTTGGACCAAGAGGGCCGCAGCAGCGCCATGACGGTCATCGCCACTAAGCTCGTGCAGTTGCTCAAATCGGACGCCGGCCAGGATCTCAGCAAAGAAGCCAAGAAGCTCCTCACCTTCGTCGACAACCGGCAGGACGCGTCTCTGCAAGCTGGCCACCTGAATGACTTTGTTCAGGTAGCCCAACTACGGTCCGCCTTGTACCGAGCGGTGGCTGCTGCTGGGGAAGATGGCATCGAAGCCGGCGACCTCGGTTCCGCCATCGTCAATACGCTGAGTCTGAATTGGTCAGATTACGCGCAAATTGAGGACCCGCTCGACCCCAAACCGACCATCCGCGCATTGAACGACGTCGTCACTTACCGTGCACTACGGGACCTGCAACGCGGCTGGCGCATCACCCTCCCCAACCTCGAACAGACCGGCCTCCTGCTGGTCGACTATCCACACGCGAAACTCCTCGCAGAAAAAGAGAACCGCTGGGAGACAGCCCACTACGTCCTCCGCGACGCGGAACCCGGCAAGCGCGAGGAAATCATCTGCGTCCTGCTCGACGAGTTCAGACGAGTCCTGGCCATCGACGCCGAGGAGCTCACAGTTGACTCCCTCAATAGGGTCAAAGGCCGCAGCCGCGAATACCTCAGCGGTATCTGGGCGCTTCCCGAACGCGAGCCGGACCCTAACGTAGGCCTGGTGTCTACGGAGACCAAGAAGGGCGCCAGCTTCCGTAACCTCCTGCCCGTAACCGCCCACGGAACATTCGGCCGCTGGTTGGCCCGTACCGCCGTGCCAGCGAACGCGTTGGCTCAGAAGCTCTCTATGGCCGAGGTCAATGAGGTCATTGCTTCGCTCTTCGAGACGCTGCTCACGGCCGGTCTCATCACTGAAGTGCATGAAGGCAAACTGTCCGGATACCGCATCAAACTTTCCGCCATGGTCCTGCGGAAGGGCGACGGCGAGTTCGGAGCCCCCGATCTGTTGAGACGCAGCTACCATCCGGACCAAAAACCACGCGTGATCAAGTTCTTCAAGGACCTCTACCTTGAAACAGGCGTGGAGCTCGCTGGGCTGCGTGCCGCCGAACACACCGCGCAGGTGCGGCCCGAGGACCGGGAGGCCCGCGAGCAAGCGTTCCGGAAGGCTGAGCTGCCTTTGCTGTTCTGCTCGCCCACAATGGAACTGGGCGTCGACATCGCTGACCTCAATGCCGTGGCCATGCGGAACGTGCCCCCCACTCCAGCGAATTATGCCCAGCGCAGCGGCCGGGCCGGCCGTTCGGGGCAGCCGGCCTTGGTACTCACGTATTGCGCCACGGGCAGCGCACATGACAGCTATTACTTTGAACGCTCCAACCTGATGGTGTCCGGCCAGGTTCAGCCGCCGCGGCTGGACTTCGCCAACGAGGATCTCATCCGCTCCCACGTCCACGCCGTCTGGTTGGCAGAGGCGCTGGCAGCGACCAGCAACGGCCTTGGCAAATCCCTCAGCGGCCTGCTCAAACTCGAGGACAAGACCTACCCGATCCAGCCGCAGATCTTGTCCTATTTGCAGGATGCGAGCGCCGCCGAGCGTGCCAAGGCGTCCGCGTCCTCCCTACTCAGTGCCATCCAGGACGAACTCAAGGACACCACGTGGTGGACTGAAAGTTGGGCGGACACCGTTGTAGACAACGCGATGAGTTCGCTCGACGAAGCCTGCGACCGATGGCGCCAGCTCTACCGCAGCGCGCTTGGAGAACAGGACCTGGCCCACAAAGCGAGCCAGGACCACTCCCTCACCTCAAAGCAACGCGAAGATGCCGTTAACCGCCATCGGGAAGCCAGCCAGCGACTCGAGATCCTGCTGAATGACAGCGATTCCCGCGGACAGTCTGATTTCTATACACTTCGTTATCTCGCCTCCGAGGGCTTCCTTCCCGGCTACTCATTCCCGCGCCTTCCCCTGGCAGCCTTCATCCCAGGCATCCGCAAGGGCCGTGACAACAACAGCACCTGGCTCCAGCGCTCGCGGTTCCTCGCTATTAGCGAATTCGGCCCGGACGCCTTGATCTATCACGAGGGCGCCCGCTACCAGGTCAAGCGGGTGAGCCTCCCACGTGACTCAGAGGGAGTCGGCGGTGGGGACGTCGTCCTCACCGAGGCTCGAGTGTGTGAGGCCTGCGGTTACCTGCACGCCCGCCAAGCAGGAGTTGACGTCTGCGAACTCTGCGACACTCCACTCGGGGGCAGCTGGTCCAACCTGATGCAGCTCCAGTCGGTCATCACCCGGAGGCGGGAGCGGATCAGCGCCGACGAGGAAGAACGAAACCGGCAGGGGTTCGAGCTGGTGACCACCTACCGCTTTGCCAATCACGGCAAGAAGCCGGGGCGCTCGGACGCCGGGATGTACGACGGCGATGAGCTGCTCGGCGATGTGCGTTACGGCGACGGCGCGACAGTTCGGGTAACGAACCTGGGACGCCGCAACCGCGCGAACCCTGACAAGCACGGTTTCTGGCTGGACCTGATCACCGGCGAATGGTTGTCCGAGAAACGGGCCACCGAAGACACTTCGGAGTCCCCTGACTCAGAAGACATGACCGTCGAGCAGTCCAAGAAGAAGCAAATGGTGACGCCCTTCGTCGAAGACCGCCGAAACATCGCGGTTATCCGGTGGGCTGAGGAGCTCACCGATGAGGCGGCCACTTCCATGCAATACGCGATCGAACGCGGCATTGAAGCCGTATTCCAGTTGGAGGATTCCGAGCTGGCGAGCGAGCGGCTGAGCGACGCGGATGATCGCGGCAGGCTGCTGTTTGTGGAGGCAGCGGAAGGAGGCGCCGGAGTCCTCAGGCGGCTCCAGAGCGAGCCGGATGCCATGGCAAAGGTCGCCGCCAAGGCACTGGAGATACTCCATGTCGATCCCGTTTCGGGGGAAGAGATGGTGAACGCATGCGTTCGAGGTTGCTATCGCTGTCTGCTGTCGTACGGGAACCAGCGCTCCCACGAAGCCATCGACCGCCGGCTGGTCACCGATCTCCTTCAAAGACTGGCAAGATCTCGGACGACGGCGGCGATCACCAAGGCTCAAACGCCCGCCTCCGCGGTTCCACAAGGGGCACCCGTCAGCCACCGTGCGCAAAGTATCTTGGACTATCTCGTCGCTGAAGGGCTCAATCTCCCCGACGAGATTGGCCAAGAGGTCGAGGGCCAGATCGTTGATTTTGCATACAGCACCAATCTGTCGCAACCCACCGTTGTCATAGTGGAGGACGAGTCACGGCCTCCTGTGAATGAAATGATGCTCACGTACGGAAACTGGAATGTTCTGACGGTTCGTGCCGATGCTGCGATAGACGTGTTCGTCAAGGATCACGCAACTGTATTTGGAGTGGTTAAGTGAGTATTTCAACGGCCGAATCGAGCTTTGCGGTGGGTTCACTGGTGTCCGCCAGGGGCCGTGAATGGGTGGTTCTTCCGGAAAGCGATACGGACTTCCTGGTGCTGCGTCCGATCGGTGGCACGGACGATGACATCGCCGGAGTGATCCCGTCCCTCGAGGACGTAAAGCCAGCGTCCTTCGGCCTGCCATCGGCAACGGATCTCGGTGATGATCGAAGTGCCCGGCTTCTACGCGATGCGCTGCGGATTGGATTCCGCTCCAGCGGCGGGCCCTTCCGCTCCCTGGCGGGACTAAACGTGTCGCCGCGGCCGTATCAGCTGGTGCCACTGTTGCTGGCGCTCCGCCAGGACGTGGTGCGGCTGTTGATCGCGGACGATGTCGGGATCGGAAAGACCGTGGAAGCCGGCTTGGTGGCCGCGGAACTTCTGGCTCAGGGCGAAGCAAGTGGGCTTACGGTTCTTTGCCCGCCCAGCCTTGCCGAGCAGTGGCGGCAGGAGCTGTCGCAAAAGTTCGGTATAGAAGCTGAGCTGGTTCTTCCGGGCACGGCAAAGAAACTGCAGCGCGCGGCGGGCTACGACCAGTCCATCTTCGAGCACTTCAAACACACCATCGTCTCCACAGACTTCATCAAGTCAGAGTCGAAGCGACATGACTTCCTGCGCACGGCGCCTGATCTGATCATTGTCGATGAAGCCCACGGCGTCTCTGCCGATGACTCCGGTAAAGGCGGCTCAGGTCGGACCCAACGCTACGAGTTGGTCCGGGGTCTGGCCGACAACGCGGACAGGCACCTGATTCTTGTCACAGCCACCCCGCACAGCGGGAACGACGCCGCCTTCAGAAACCTCATTGGACTGTTGGACACTAGCCTGAAAACAGTTGACCTCTCCGGCGAAGCCGGCCGGCGAAAACTTGCCGACCATATGGTTCAGCGCCGTCGGGTGGACATCCGCAGCTACCTGCAGTCGGACACCAAGTTTCCCAAAGACCGGGAAACGGTGGAGATTCCCTACAAGCTCTCGCCTGAGGACAGAGCCTTCTTCGATGCCGTCCTCGACTATGTGCGGGGGCGCGTTCAGGACAAGACCGGAACGAAACTCGAACAGCGCATCCGCTGGTGGTCGGCGCTGTCGCTTCTGCGTTCCATGGCCTCCTCGCCAGCCGCCGCCGCAGCCACCCTGAACACACGCGCGGTGGCCGACGAATCTGAATCCGACGCAGTCGCGGAAAAGCGCGGCATGACCGTCGTCATGGACCAGGTCGAAGACGACGGGGGCGAGGCGATCGACGTCGTACCCGGGTCCCGGCCCGAAGGGTTGGAGGAGAGTTCGGGCGAGAAGCGTCAACTTAACGGGTTCCTCCGGACAGCCCGGGAACTGTCGACGAACCCTGCGAGCGACGCCAAGCTCCAGTTGCTTCTCGGCAGGGTTCGCCTGCTTGTCAACGAGGGTTACCAGCCCATCGTTTTCTGCCGCTTCATCCCCACCGCCCACTACGTTGCCGAGTTCCTGCGTGCGTCACTCAAGAAGAAGTACGACGTCGAAGTGGTCACCGGCGAACTCCCCGCCGAGGAACGAGCGGCGCGGATTGCTAACCAGGCCGAGCGAGCTGGAGACCTGCCGAAGGTTCTCGTGGCCACGGACTGCCTCTCCGAAGGCGTAAACCTTCAGGACGGTTTCCAGGCCGTTATTCACTACGATCTGGCCTGGAACCCCACCCGCCACGAACAGCGTGAAGGCCGAGTGGACCGTTTCGGCCAGCTTGCCGAAAAGGTCCGCGCGCTGACCCTCTACGGTGATGACAACGGCATAGACGGGATCGTGCTGGACGTCCTGTTGCGCAAGCACGAAAGTATCCGCCGCGACCTCGGAATCAGCGTTCCAGTTCCTCCCAAGAGCGACCAGGTACTGTCTGCGCTTCTGGAGGGCATCCTCATGCGGGGCCAGAACGGCGACCAGCTGGAGCTCTTCAGCCTGACCCCTGAGGCCGAGCAGCTGGACGCGGACTGGCGCAGCAGCGCCCAGGAAGAGAACGTCAGCCGCTCCCGCTTCGCCCAAAACGCCATCCACCCGGAACAGGTGCAGGCCGTCGTTGACGCCGCCCGCCGCAGCCTGGGAGACCCAGGCGACGTCGCCGCCTTTATCCGGGCTGCCCTGGAAGAGACAGGAGCTCACGTCGAGGACACCGCGGATGGCCTCAAAGCTGAGCTGTTGGCAGCAGTTCCGGGTATCCGCAACGCACTGGGAGCCAGGTCCGAGGCGAAATTCGTCCGGGACTTCCCTGCTCCCCGAACCTCCTCAGTGCTGGTGCGTACCGATCCGGCTGTCGCCAACGTTGCGCAGTATGTGTTGAACTCCGCACTAGACGAGCAGCTTAGCGGTAAGGAGAGGCCCGCCCGCCGCTGCGGTTTCATCAAAACTCACCACGTCGACAAACTCACCGTGGCGTTGCTAGTACGGTTCCGCACCAAACTCATCCTGCCGGCCCGGTTGGGCGACCGCACTGACATGGCCGAGGAAGCCCGCGTCCTGGCCTTCACCGGCCCACCCAACAACCCTTCCTGGCTCAACGACGCTGCGGTGGAGCAGCTCCTGCTGTCCAAGGCTTCAGCGAACGCCGGCGACGTCAGCAACATGATGTCCAACATCCTCGGCACCCTGCCGCTGCTGACTGACACGCTGAACGCCAAGGCCCAAGCCGTTGCCGAAGAAATCCGAGACGCCCACCGCGAAGTCCGGATCGTCGCCCGAGGCGACCGTGCTGGACAACTCGGCATCAGAGGCCTCACTGTCGAAGCGAATCTCCCCGTGGACATTCTGGGTGTGTATGTTTACACCCCGGCTGGAGGCAACAAATGAGTACGGCGTTTCAAGCGATTTCCGTTGTCGGCGGCGTGGTTCCGCCGTCGTTGCTGGGCAGGATCCAATCCGGAGAGGTCAACGATCCCAAGAGCCTCGATCCTGCCAGCTATCACCTAATGGGCACCGAAACTGTTCGGGACGCGTCGTCCCGCTCCTGGGGTTACCTCCGGACAGCGTGGCAGTCATGGCGTGAGCTCGATGCGAAGAAGCGCCCGGACGGCCAAGGCGCTGGTACGGGCGACGCACGCCAGAAGTGGCTACTGATCCTTTTGCGCGAGTTCGGCTACGGTCAGGTGCCTGCCACGGGCGGTGGGCTCCAGGTAGCGGACACCACGTATCCGATTTCGCACCGCTGGGAGTCCGTACCCATCCACCTGTTGGGGCCCGGCGTCGAACTGGACAAGCGCGCACCCGGGGTGGAAGGCGCGGCGAAGCGTGCCCCCCAGGCCATGGTTCAGGAATTTCTAAACCGCGAGGGCGATTATCTATGGGCCATCCTCAGCAACGGCCTCAAACTCCGCCTGCTGCGGGACTCTACTGCCCTCGCCGGTTCTGCATACATCGAATTCGATCTTGAAACCATCTTTGACTCGGATCTCTACCCTGAGTTCCAGATCCTCTGGCAGCTCTGCCACCAGTCCCGGGTCGACAAAAAGGGCGGCGCTGAAGCTTCGCCGGCCGACTGCTGGCTAGAGTCCTGGCGCGCTGAGTCGGTCGATGCTGGTGCCCGTGCGCTGGACAAGCTGGGCGTAGGCGTCGAGAAGGCCTTGGACTATCTGGGAACAGGCTTCCTCCGGCATCCCGAGAACGGATGGCTGGTAGACGCGCTGCACACCGGCGAGCTCAGCCCACGCGACTTTCACAAGGCCCTCCTGCGTACGGCGTATCGACTCTTGTTCTGCTTCGTCGTGGAGGACCGCAATGCGCTGTTGGTGCCCGATGCTCCGGCAGTTTCCAGAGATCGCTACGCAAAGTATTTCTCGACGCAGAGGCTGCGAAAACTTTCGCGCAACCGGGATGGAGGTCCGCACCCGGATCTCTGGCGGACCCAGAAGCTTGTACTCTCAGCCCTCGGAGGCGACGGACTGGAAGCCGTAGGCCTGCCCGCACTGGGCGGACTGTTCGACCCCGATTCGCGCGCTACGACCCTCGACTACCAGCCCCATGAAGATCTACTCCTGGGCGCTGAACTGGCCAATCAGGACTTCCTGAAAGCCATCCGGCGCCTGAGCTGGGTGCTGGGCAAGGGGGACCGGCTCCAGCCGGTGGACTACCGGCACCTCGGCGCGGAGGAGCTTGGTTCGGTCTACGAGTCGCTGCTCGAACTCATACCCCGGATCGACACAGAAACACGCAGCTTTGAACTTGTCCGGCTGGCTGGCAACGAGCGCAAGGTTACCGGATCCTACTACACGCCACCAAGTCTTGTGTCCGCACTGCTGGACACGGCTTTGGACCCGCTGTTGGACGACGCCGTCAACGGTGGCAGAGATGCGGTCGATCGGGAAAGCCGTCTCCTGGCTCTGACCGTATGCGATCCCGCCTCGGGCTCCGGAGGATTTCTGGTCGCAGCCGCCCGCCGCATTGCACGCCGTCTTGCCGAAGTTCGTGCTGGAGAGAACGAACCGACGCCCGCCGAGATCCAGCACGCGCTGCACGATGTGGTGGAACGCTGTATCTACGGCGTGGACATGAATGACCTCGCCGCCGAACTCGCCAAGGTATCCCTATGGCTGGAAGCCATGGAACCGGGCAAACCGCTGGGTTTCCTGGACGCCCGGATCAAGATCGGCAACAGCCT
>NZ_JAKFFD010000133.1:0-6399 GCF_036675385.1 Pseudarthrobacter sp.
AGCTCACTTCCGCCGAACCCGGCAACTGCTTGTCCCCGCCCAGACGCATATTCGCAGGAGAAACCTGGTTCAACGTCGAACCCGTCTCATCATCCACAAACACATCCCCAGCGCTCTGGAGAACATCGAAAGTGGTACTCGCCGGTGTCACCGCACCATCCAAAACCCGCGACGGATAATTCAGCCGCCCCACCGCATTCTTGGACTTGGAGACTACCCACACGCCGCCGTCGTTCAACTCCACCTCAGTGGTCTTAAACCCCGGATAGATGATCGCACCGGCAACCAGCACGGCGCCGGCCGCGGCAAAAGCCGAGCCGACGACGATTTTGTTGTAGCGCTTCTTGAGACCGAACTTCCCCAGCAGTGATGTCACAGCGTTACTATTCCCTCAATTGTGCAGCAGCCCCCAGGGCAGCCCCTCCAAAGACCCGATACCGGGCTCTCTGTTCCCCGCGCCAGCCTACCGAAGCCTGGCAGCGGCCGCGATGGGGAGCGCTCCCCCACCGCCCCTCCTGCGGTTGCAACCGTCATCAGCATTGCGGGATCCCATGGCCCTCGGGCTCGCCCAGGGTGGTATTGCCGACCTGAATGGTCCGGCCCACATAACGGCCGTCAGAATGCGAATTGATGCGGTACCACTTGTAGGTGCCGCGGGCATCCGGCACAGTCCGCCATATGAAGCAGTTGACGGTGAAGGACGGGCCGGAGCCGTAGATCCACGGATAGCCACTTGTCACACCACCGCAGGTGTGTTCCGCGTTCGTCGGCGACCGCCACGAGGTTTGCCCGGAGGCAGCCGCGTCCGTGCAGGTGCGGTAACCGTTGACCGCGGCGTCCCAGTTAGTCCTGGCCTGGCCGGACTGCGCCGTGGCAGTGGCAATGGCGCCACCGGTCCCCACGGAATTCACGGTTTGCACCTGGATCGAGTGCGGTTCGTCGAAGCCGCCGGTGTTCACCGTCCGGCTTCCCGAATCCGCGACCCTTTCCCAGCCCCGGCCGTCAATGTTGATCTGTGTGTGGGCGACGTCGTTCGTCGCCGTGGACGGAGAACTCCAGCTGAAGCTCAAAGACTTCTGGTTCTGGCCGCCGTTCTGTCCGGAAGCTGTGGGCGTGCCAGGGGATCCGTACGGCGTCGCGGACGCGGGAGTGCTGGCGTTGGAGCTGGGTGCAACGGAGGAATTGGCGACCACCGTGATGCTCACCGGAGTGCCGTTGACAAATCCTCCAATGGTCTGTCCGGGGTTGATGGGGCCGCTCATCCCGTTGCTCGCGTTGTAGCTGTAGCTGACTTCGCTCTCGGACGAGCCATTGCGTTCGGCCGCGGTGAGCCGCCGGAAGTCCACCGTCACCTTCCGTCCGGCTCCTCCGGTGTCGGCCGCGGTGGCACTGACTCCTGAAACCTGGCCGAGTTTGCCTGTGGCGCGGCGGGGGGCCGACGCCGGACTGACGGCGCCCTTTCCTGCCTTGTTTTCGGCCTGGACCGTAAAGGTGTAATCCGCTTCGGAGTTGTTCGCCGTGAAGTTGGCGGTCCGCACCGTACCGGCGATGGCCTGGGTCTGCGGCGCGCCGCCGCCGCCGCTCATCGTGACGTAGTAGTTCTTGATTGCGTCGCCGTTTGTATCGGGTTCTGTCCAGTTCACCCGCAGCTGGTTGGTGGTTCCCACTGCAGATGCCACGGCGGAGGTCGGTGCCGCTGGCGCAGCGGGCACGCCGGCGGGGTTGTCTTCGGAGGAGTAGATGCTCCAGTCGGACGGGCCGAGCTCGTTGAGAGCCTGGGCGCGCACCTTGTAGCGGACGCCGTTGGTCAGGCCGGGCCAAGTGTAGGTAAGTCCGGTGACCCCGTTCTTTACGGCGATCCCGCTGGCGGGCGGCGGGGAGATCTCGAGGTTGTAGCTCTTGACGGCAGAGCCTTCAGTCTTGGCCGGCAGCCAGTTGATCACCATGTTCTTGTCCCCCGCCTTAACGGTGGGCGCCTCCGGCGGAGAAGGCTTTTCGTCCGGCCGGATTTCGTTCGACTGCGCTGACGCCTGGGAGTCTCCCACCTCGTTGGTGGCGGTCACAGTGAAGACATACTTCACGTCGTTTGTCAGCCCGCTGAGAGTGCAGGTGGTGGTGGCGCATTTTTGTTCGAAGCCGGTGTTGGATTTGACCGTATAGCCGGTGATGGTGGCACCGTTGTCCGACGGCGGCGCCCACTTGAGCACAGCCGTCCGGCTGCGCACGTCCGTGGCCGTGGGGGCCGAGGGGGCGTCCGGTTTGTCCCGGACCGTGATGCGGACCCGGCCAATCACCTGGCGCGACGGATCATCGGTCTTGTCCGAGACCGTGTAGCGCAGCACCATCACGCCCTTGGATCCGTCCGCGGGCGTCACCGTGATGGAGTCCCCGCTGACGAGCGGTTGCCCTGCAGCGGATCCGGTTTCCACGGCGACGGAGTCGATCTTCAGCGGGGTGTCACTGAACGGGTTGAAGTCGTTGGCAAGGACATTGATGGTCTCGGTCCGGCCGGCGTTGGCCTTCTCAACGACGTCTTCATTGGCGGTGGGCAACGGCCGGTTGGAGGCAACGACGGTGGCCGTCACCGAGGCTTTGACGGGTCCGGACCGCCCGTCCGTCACTTTCAAGGGGATGCTTCCCTTCCGGCCGGCGGCCATGCCCGGCTCGGAGCTCACGGCCAGCGTCTGCCCCTCTATCGTTGCCTTGAAGCCCTCCGGCAGGGACCCGTCGAACTCGAATTTGAGTTTTTCCTGATCGCCGGCATCCACATCCCTGGCAAGGTTGCCCAGCTCCAGGCGTGCTGTTTCGGCCTTCGGCACTTCCAGGTCGCTTCCGCTGAAGGTGGGCTCGTGGTTGGCGTTCGGGTCCGGTATGACCTTGGTCATGACGGTCAGGGTGGACTTCAGCCCCTGCGGGTCTTCCGGACCGGACCCGTCTGTCACCTCGAAGGTGACAGAGCCGGGGCCAACGTAGTCTTTGAGCGCAGCGTAGCGCAGCGTCCTGGCGTTGCCGCCGATGATGTTCTGGGGGTCTGCACCCTGTACTTGGACTTTGTCCGCCTGCGTGATCTGCGGCGTGCGGCCTTCCCGCACGCGGACGTATTCGTTGAGGTCCAGGGTGATTTCCTTGCCGGCCATCACTTCCACAACGTCGGTACGGGCCAGCGTGGGGTGCTCCTCGCCCTGGCCGGGCACCCAGATGACTGCAGTGGCGGTCTGGCCGTCGACGTCGGTGACGGTGTAGGGGACCAACTGGTCGGCCGGAGCAAGGCTGACCACTACGTTGCCGTCACCGCCAACGCGGGCGTTCGGATTTCCGTCAGGCAGGCTGACCTTGAGTTCCGAGGCCACACCGTCGGGGTCGGAGTCGTTCTTCAGGACCGGAGCGTCCACGGCGGATTTGCCCAGCGTCTCGGCCGGCCTGATGACATCGTCCTTGGCGATCGGGGCCTTGAGGGTGGCGTCCGGGTTGACCCGGACGCGGATCACGGCACTGCCCTGGGCTTTTTTGTCGTCCTGGATCTTGTAGCCGACGCTCTCGTTGCCGGCGGCGCCCGGCGCGGTGAGCAACACCCTGCCACCGTCTGCGGTCTCGACGCCGAGTTCAGGGCGGGCCTCGAACGCGTCGGCGACAAGCCCGATGGGGTCCCCGTCCGGGTCTGAGTCGTTGCTGAGGGCGTCCACGGCAATCTTGCGTCCAGGCCGGACATCGACGGAATCGTCAACTGCAATGGGCTTCTGGTTATTGGGCTCAGGCGGGGCAATGCCCACAATGACCGTACCGGTGTTCTCGGCGCCGATCCGGTCCCGGACACGGTAGGTGAACGTGTCCGTGCCGGCAGCCGATCCGGTCGCTGTGAACTCAAGGTAGCCGTCCTTGACGACTGCCGTTCCCATGGCGGGCGCTTTGTCCACACCGATCAGCTGTACGGAGTCGCCGTCGGAATCGATGCCGTCCAAAGGCACGGGAATCCGTACTGCCATCCCGGAGACCACCCGGGCGGTGAGGTTTTTCGGCTCGGGACGAGTGTTCCGTTCGTCATCGCGTGCGCGGATGCGGATGGTGACCTGCTGGGAGTCCGACTGTCCGGATTCGTTGGTGACCTTGTAGATCGCATAGGCCGTCTTGGGCAGGTCCCCGGCAATAAAGCGCAGCGTGTTGCCGGCGCGGAAGAGACGGCCGTCGGCGTCGTCGGGCTTCTGCGGAAGCACCGGCTCCAAGGTGAGCTTGCCACCATTGGGGTCGGTGTCGTTCTCAAGAACGGGTATGGTAACGACGTCGCCGACCCGGACGGAGACCTCGTCCGGTTTTGCCTGGGGCGCCTGGAGCTTGGCAGGTGCCGGGACCACCAGCACCGCGATGTCGCCGCTGGCCGAGGACTTGCCGTTGGAGATCGTGTATTTGACGTTGAGCTGGCCCTCAGCCCGAATGTCGGTGATCCGGACCACCGAGTGGTCCAGCACCGAAACAGTGACCGGCAGGCCGTCGGCCGCCGTGACGGACTGGACCACCAGGACGCCGCCGGAAGGGTCCGAGTCGTTGCCCAGTACGTCGACCAGAACGTTGCCGCCGCTCGGCAGCAAGGCCGTGTCCCGCACAGCAACGGGGGCGCCGTCGCCGTCGCCGGAAACCACGTCGACGCGGACCAGCTGCTGGGCGCTGGCCGGACCGTTCGTCACGAGGTAGGACACATAGTGGGCGCCTTCGGCCGTGGAGTTGAACGTGAAGGTCTGCTGGTCCGCCCCCATGGCGGCGGTGGAGTTGCCGTCCGGCGTGATCTGGGCGAGGCGGAGGACCCCGCCCTGGGGGTCCGAATCGTTCTTCAGCGGTGCGATGACAGTGTCCACACCGGCGACGGCGACGACGTGGTCCGCGTTGGCGATCGGCGGCAGCGCACCCGGAGCGCGGACATCCACGGTGACTTTGCCTTCGGCGGTCGACTGGCCGTCGGAGACCGTCACGGTGACCACTTTGCGGCCGGGTTCCGTGCCGGCGTCCTGGAAAGTGAGCAGTCCGTCCGGCCGGGCCTTGACCTGGTCACGGGGGTCGCTCCCGGTAGCGCTGACCACGTAGAGGTCGTCGCCGTCGGGGTCCGTCCAGTCCGTGAGGATGTTCTGGCTGACGATTTTGCCCGCTTGCACCACGAGGGTGGTGTTGCGGTTGGGCTTCTGCCGCGGGGCGGAGTTCTCCCCCGGCGGGATGATGTTGAGGGTGACGTCGGAGGAAGCGGTGAGGCCCCGGCCGTCCTCGACCGTGTATTTGAAAGTTTCGGACCCGGTTTTGTCGGCTGGGACGCTGACCTGGAAGCCGGTGGAACCGTAGATCGGGGCGAGGAGACCGGACTTGATCGGGTCGGGTGCGCGGACGGTGAGGATGTCGCCGTCGGGATCGGTGTCGTTGTCCAGCACAGGGAGGATGGCGGTCCGTCCCGCCCGTATCCCGAACGTGTCAGGCTTGGCCACGGGTGCGCTGTTGGGTTTGGTGCGGTCCGGCAACACGGTCTGCTGGACTTCGTCGGCGGAGTCCTTGTCCGCATCGTCGGAGGTTTCCTTCGGCGGGATGACGTCGTCCCAGTTGTTCACGAGCTGCATGTTCTGGTTCACCAGCCACACATTCCCCGAGTTCACATCGTTCAGGACCACCAGGTCCCGGTTCACCCGGAAAACGTACGACGGCGACGCACTCGCCTTTGGAACGTCAACGTTCTTATCATCAGCATCATTGACACAGTCCCGGACATACTTGTTCGCCCCGGACCACGCAGCATGCACACAACCGGCCAGCTGCACCGGAGCCGCCGGCACACCCTCACCATCAAAGGTCACAGTCTTCGCCGTGGAACCATCCAGCGGCTGCTTCAACAACGCCTTCCGCGTCGAAACCGCCACAAAATCACTCGCCGGACCGCCCTGCTGCAGCTTCGCATCCCGCGCATTCTCCAACTGCAGCCGCTTACCGCCCGGCAGGAACAGCTTCCCCGCAGCAGCATCCAACACCACCGGCTTGTCCCCCACCACCGTGATCTGCAGGTCCCCTGCACCCTTAAGGTCACCCCAGGTACTGGAATCGGTGGACACCACTTCGCCGTTCGCGTCCACCTCCGTGACAGTCACCGCGCCCGACTTGGGATCGGCACTGTAGATCCGGTCATCGGTACCGACTGCGGAGACCAGGCCTTCGGAGCCAACCATCACAGGTTCGGAGGCTTCCTGGTCAAAACCATTTACGGTGGACGGCGACACCGCCCAGACCTTCCCCGATGCCGCGTCCGTCACTGAGATCACGCTGGCACCGAAGCTCACTTCCGCCGAACCCGGCAACTGCTTGTCCCCGCCCAGACGCATATTCGCAGGAGAAACCTGGTTCAACGTCGAACCCGTCTCATCATCCACAAACACA
>NZ_JAKFFD010000042.1:0-6395 GCF_036675385.1 Pseudarthrobacter sp.
AAAGAACTCACTCTTCTGGTCAGGCGTGTACTTCCTCTGGCCGACAGCTTCTTTCGTTAAAGACGACACGGTCGTTGCAACTCCCAAAAATTCTGGGTGTTGCAACGACCGCTAGAACCCGCCTCGGGGGCGGCCCGCCGTCGTCGTAAGTTCCCATCCATTGCTCCGTAGGGGCCCTTTTGAGTACTCAAAAGGGCCCCTACGGAGCAATCGATGGTGGTCGGGTGGCGTCCATGTTCTTGAGGTGCCGGGCGAAGTGGTCGTCGATCCGCTGCCAGGCTTCGGGGGAGGACGCCGGGTCGGGGCCGATGCCCATGACGCGCATCAGCGGCCTGAAAACCGCGGGGCCCAGGTCGGTTTCGTTGAGGAACGCGTGGCCTGCGGTGGGAAATTCCTTGACGCTGTTTTCGATGCCGAGGTTGTCCAGGGCGGTCTCGAGCTTGCCGGCCGCGCCCTTGAGGGTGAAGTCGCGGCCGCCGAAGTTGGCCACGATGGGGCAGGCGCCGCGGAGGCTTTCCTCGAGATTGCCGGGCAGGCGGCCGTAGTTGACCGAGGCCGCGTCGAAGCCGTCGCGGGCCACCAGCAGCGCGAATCCTCCGCCCATGCAGAACCCGATCACGCCGGTCTTGCCGGTGGACAGCGGCGACGTGGCCAGCCAGGTCCGGGCGGTGGCGAGATCGGTGAACGCGCGGCCGCTTCCCCGGAGCATGCTCCGCATGGTGCTGACCAGGCAGCGGCGCGGGCCGCCGTCGCTGAACAGGTCCACCGCCAGCGTCAGGTACCCGGCGCGGGCCATCCGGTCTGCATGCCCGCGAACGAGGTCGTTCAGGCCGAAGGCTTCGTGGATCATCAGGACCGCGGGAAACGGACCTGGCCCGGAAGGCGTGGCGAGATATCCGCCGAGCGAAGGCGAACCGCCGGCAGCGGCACTCTGGGCACTCAGGTCCACATAAGCCATGGGCCAAGGGTAGCCGCCGCCGTCGATCCCCTCCGTCGACGCGGTCGGCGGACACGAGAACGGCGGCGGACCCCCCATGGGAATCCGCCGCCGTTCGAATGTGGAAGGACTAGTCCTTGAAGGTGTCCTTGACGTTTTCGCCGACCTTCTTTGCGTCAGCCTTGACCTGGTCCGCCTGGCCTTCGGCCTTAAGTTTGTCGTTGTCCGTGGCGTTGCCGGCCGCTTCCTTGGCCTTGCCGCCCAGGTGCTCTGCTTCGTTGCTGATCTTGTCTCCGAGGCCCATGAGTCTGGCCGCCTTTCGTTCCCGTTGATCTGACAATGCTTTTTAAGCCTAACACAAAGCATGCTTACCATTTCGGGGAACCCGAATTCCCGCGACCTGTCGGTATGACGATGCCTGCGCCGCCGTCGACGGTGACGCGTTGCCCCGTGCGGAGCTGGAGGGTCGCATCTCCCGTTCCTACGACGGCGGGGATTCCGAATTCACGGGCGACCAGGGAGGCGTGAGCCGCCAGGGTTCCGCCGTCGGTGATGATGGCCGCGGCAAGGGCGAAGAGCGGTGTCCATGCTGGCGCTGTCGATTTAGCGACCAGTACTTCGCCTTCGAGAAAGGAGTCGAAGTCTTCCGGTCCATGCATGACACGGACGATGCCGGTGATCCGTCCAGTGCTCGCGGGATGCCCCACGATGGCCCCTTCCGGCAGGTCATGTGAACTTCTTGCCGCGTCCACCGCTCGGGCGATCGGATCACCGATAAACCTGCCGGTTTCGCCGAGGGTCAGCGGTGCGGCGAGGTTCCGCTGCCGTTGCCAGGTATCGCGTCGGCTGGCAACGGGCGGCCGCGTACCCGCTGATCGGCCGGTGACCTCGTTCAGGTTCAGGAAATGAACGTCCGCTGGATCCTCGATGAGGCCGGTGGCGACCAGATGTTCGCCGAGCCGGCGGGCGCAGCGGCGCAGGAGCGGCCATGCCAGGCTCAGGTCGTGGGACTGTTCTTCCCGCAGGGCCGCGTAGTGCTGGGCGACCTCAAGGAGGGCGTTGAATCGTGCGAGCAGTCGGGGCTGATCCTTGAGTGCCTGGCGTGCGGCCGCTTCGGCGTCGGCCCGCTGGGCGCTAAGGCCTTCGGCC
Source organism: Pseudarthrobacter sp. (assembly GCF_036675385.1). Taxonomy (NCBI): domain Bacteria; kingdom Bacillati; phylum Actinomycetota; class Actinomycetes; order Micrococcales; family Micrococcaceae; genus Pseudarthrobacter; species Pseudarthrobacter sp. The sequence goes on from NZ_JAKFFD010000042.1 coordinate 2,087, forward strand.
TTCCCTGTTGCCGGCAGTTGGTCAGCGCCCTTGTGGCTGAGCAACGATTCGCCGGCGGTGGGGTGGTACCAGTCCAGAGAGTAGACCGCGTGGGAAACCTCTGCCGGTGCGGTTCCGGGCAGCCCGCGAAGAAGCGCCTGGTGGCCGGTTACACCTGCTGCTGTCCGGTGCAGCGGGCCGGCCAAATGCTTCTGCCAGAACCGGGCCAGTGCGGATTCCATCTTCCAGGCGGAACCGCCGACGATGGAAAGTGACCACAGGTAGATTCCTGCTTGATTGCACACGGCATCCACGAGTTCGACAAGCCTGGCCGGGGATGCCGAATCAACCTCCCGTTCCGCGTTCCGCACGAGCTGGCGGTACTCGGGCAGCAGGTGGTTGCGCCACTTCAGCTCCAGGCCATGGAGAACCGCGCGGTGCGCCGCGGCTGGATTGGTGGAGACGCGGAGGAGGGCGTTGAACAGGAACCAGGGTGCCCGGCCGCGGCTATCCAGAATTACTCGTCCGAGGAGCCTTGGGGAGGGCACCGGCGGGGCGTTGTAGTACCAGCCGTTAACGGAGGCATAGCGGAAGGGCACCCGCACGCGGGCGTCGCCTTGCATGCCGTCGAGGTATCCGGATTCGATCCGGGGAAGGACCCAGTCCTCGAACAACGGGGTCATCGGATCCGGCAGCCATTCACCGAGGCGGAAGTTCCGAGACCACAGACCTTTGCCAGGCACCACCCAATCAACAGCCTCCGGCAGGGCCGTCATGGGCCGGGCCTGCAGAAGGAACAGGACACCGTCTGTGTCAATGGCCCACTCAATATCCTGCGGCACCCCGGCATGGGCCGCGACACTGCGGGCCAGCCCGGCTACCTCCCGCGCCTGGGCTGGTGTGAGAGTGCCGGCGTTCCGGGTGGGGACTGCATCCTGATCCCGGACGGTCCATTGTTCCCCGACAGCGTCACCGGCAACGAGGGGTTCGCCGAGTCCGTGCACGGCCGTGACGATGGTTTCGTCACGGTCCCCGGTGAGCGGATTGGCGGTGAAAGCGACGCCGGCGGCGAGGGGCTGGACCATCTGTTGAATGAGTACCGCCATGGCAGGCGCGGCCGGTTGTTCCTGGCCAGAGGCTCCGCGCGCTGACTCATACGCCACCACCCGGGGGTTGGCAGCGGACGCCAGACAGCGCCTGGTTGCATCCTCGAGGTCATCTCGTGGAATGTTGAGGAAGGTCTCGTAGAGGCCTGCGTACGAAGCGTCGGGCAGGTCTTCTGCGGTGGCGGAGGACCTGACGGCAAAGGGTCCCGGACCGATCCTGTCGGCGGCGTCCTGCAATGCATCGGCGAGGATCCGGCCGGGCCGGTCAAAGGCCTCTGCAGTGACGATGAAGCCTGGCGGCACACGGAATCCGACTGCGGAGAGCTCATTGAGCGTGGCCGCCTTGCTGCCCAGCGCTGCCTGTCCCGGGCGAACGGCACCAAGCAGGGGAAACGGCTGCTGGGTGTCCGCCATCGGTCTTCTCCATGGGTGGGTAGGGGCTCTATGCAGTGAGGCTACACCCGATCCCGCGCTTGGCCCGGCGGCCTGTCGAATGTCAGTGCCCCCGGCTAGGCTCGATGCATGGAACACAGCACAAGCCTGACCCAGCACATTCATGCCACGCCGGAAAAGGTCTGGGCGGTCATCTCGGACATCCCCGGTTCCGCCTCCACCCTGTCCGGCATCGACGCGGTGCAGATGCTCAGCGACGGGCCCTACGGCGAGGGAACGCGCTGGAAGGAAACGCGGACCATGATGGGCCGCTCGGAAACTGTGGAGATGTGGGTGACGCAGGCCGATCCTCCCCGCAGCACCACGGTCAAGGCCCTCCAGGGCGGCGCCGATTACACCTCGCGCTTCAGCCTGGCCGAGCGCGACGGCGGGACGGACCTGACGCTGACCTTCGGCGCCGACGTCGTCAAGCCCACCCTGCTCAGCAAGGTCAGCATGACCCTCTTCGGCAAGCTGGGCATGAGCATGACACGCAAGGCGCTCACGAAAGACCTGGCGGAAATCGCCGCCAAAGCGGAATCGCTCTAGTGGCGGCAAAGGCCCCCAAGGTAACGGCTCCCCGGCTCTCGCCGGTCAGCCTGGAGGATGTCACGGATGATCCGGCCCCGGACTTCCGGCGTGGTGAAAGGTACGACGGCGTCCGGTACAGCCGGGCGGTCGCCGACGGTCTGGAGCTGAGCGGCACGGATTTTGCCGAGTGTGAGTTCCAGGGCGTCTCCTTCAATGACACCCAGCTCCGCGGGGCCACGTTCCGGGACTGCATCCTGTCCGAGCTGTACGCGCCGGTGTTCCGGGCCGCCCGCTCCACGTGGCGGGACGTGCAGCTGAACAATCCCCGGCTGGGCTCCGCTGAGTTGTATGAAACCGGCTGGCAGTCGGTCCGGATCGACGGCGGCAAGCTGGACTTCCTGAATCTGCGCGGGTCCAAGCTGACGGACGTTGTCATCAGCGACTGCATCATCAACGAACTGGACCTCGGTTCCGCCTCCGGGACGCGCGTGGCGCTCAAGAACTGCACCATCGGCACCCTGGATCTGACGGGCTCGCGGCTGAAGGATTTTGATCTTCGCGGCACGGATTTCCGGACCATCAGCGGCCTCGGCAGCCTGGCCGGCGTGGTGATCGACGACTATCAGCTGAGCCTGCTGGCGCCGCTCCTGGCCGGGCACCTCGGCGTCCTTGTCCTGTGAGTGTAGTCTTTATAGAACGAACGGTCGGTAAATAGGGCGGTCACTGGACGGCCCCGAAGATTCCGGCTCCCTGGCGTAAAGGATTTGTTCTTATGGTCGAGGCTTTTCTTGTTGGCGGCGTCCGCACTCCCGTGGGCAGGTACGGCGGTGCGTTATCGGCGGTCCGTCCTGATGATCTGGCTGCACTGGTGATCCGGGAGGCCGTGTCCCGTGCGGGCCTGGACCCGGACAGTATCGAGGAAGTCATCCTGGGCAACGCAAACGGCGCTGGCGAGGAGAACCGCAACGTGGCCCGGATGGCGGTCCTGCTGGCCGGGCTTCCCCTCCACATTCCCGGCATCACGGTTAACCGGCTGTGCGCGTCCGGGCTGAGCGCCATCATCCAGGCCAGCCACATGATCAAGTCCGGCGCCGCGGACGTGGTGATCGCCGGCGGCGTCGAGTCCATGAGCCGTGCGCCGTGGGCCCAGGAGAAGCCCGCCACGGCGTTCGCGAAGCCGGGACAGATCTTCGATACGTCCATCGGCTGGCGCTTCGTCAACCCGCTGTTCCAGAAGGGCCAGCTGGCGCGGGACGGCAAGATGACCTACTCCATGCCGGAAACCGCGGAGGAAGTGGCACGCGTGGACGGCATCACCCGCGAGGACGCCGACGCCTTCGCGGTCCGCTCCCACGAGCGTTCCCTCGCCGCCATCGCCGCAGGGCGCTTCAGGGACGAGATCGTCCCGGTGCCGGTGAAGTCCCGCAAAGCCGAAACGGTGGTGGACACTGACGAAGGCCCGCGCGCCGGCACCACCCTGGAAGTCCTCGCCGGGCTGCGCCCCGTGGTTCCGGGCGGGTCCGTGGTCACGGCCGGGAACTCGTCCACGCTGAACGACGGCGCTTCGGCCATCATCGTTGCGTCCGAGGCCGCCATCGCACGGCTGGGCCTGACGCCGAGGGCCCGGATCATCGACGGCGCCTCCGCCGGCTGCGAACCCGAAATCATGGGCATCGGCCCGGTCCCGGCGACGCAGAAAGTGCTCGCACGGAGCGGCCTCAGCGCTGGTGACCTGGGCGCCGTCGAGCTTAACGAAGCGTTCGCCACGCAGTCGCTCGCGAGCATGCGTCGGCTCGGGCTGGACCCGGACACGGTGAATAACGACGGCGGCGCCATCAGCCTGGGGCATCCGCTCGGTTCCAGCGGATCGCGGCTCGCCATCACCCTGCTGGGCCGGATGGAACGCGAGGACGCCAAAATCGGCCTGGCTACGATGTGCGTTGGCGTGGGCCAGGGCACCGCGATGCTGCTGGAGCGTGTCTGATGCCCTCCCCGGAAAGCGCGAACGGACACTTGAGCCCCCGCGACTTCCGCACGCTCCTGGTCGAGGAGCGTGAGGACCGCGTGGTGGTCCTCCTCAACCGCCCGGAAGTCCGGAATGCCATCGACCAGCAGATGGTGGACGAACTGCACGTGGTCTGCGCCGCGCTTGAGCAGAATCCCAAGGTCCTGATCATTGCAGGGGTCGACGGCGTCTTTGCCTCGGGTGCGGACATCGCCCAGCTGCGCGAGCGGCGCCGCGATGATGCCCTGCAGGGCAT
>NZ_JAKFFD010000189.1:0-6363 GCF_036675385.1 Pseudarthrobacter sp.
GTCCATGCTGATCAGCATGGGCCTCAGCTCAGCGGACAGCGGCCTGATGTACGGGCTGATGCAGCTGGTCTCCGTGCCTGCCGGCATGGTGCTGCTCGCCATCGGCTCGCGGCCCCGGATGCTTCGGCCGGCGCTATATCTGGTCAGCATCACTATGGTGGCCGGCCTGGCGTCACTGCTGGTTGTGCCGGTGGGCCTGGCCATCATTCCCACCGTCCTGCTCGGCTTCGGCCTGGGCATTTTCCCGCTGGTGATGGTGATGATAAGCCGGAGCGGGACAAGCACCGCCGAGACCACAGCCCTGTCCACCCTGGCACAGTCCACCGGCTATCTGCTGGCCACGGCGGGCCCCTTCGGCGCCGGTCTGCTGTTCAGCGGCACCGGCGGCTGGTCGCTTCCAGTGGCACTCCTGCTGGGCCTTGCCGTGGCCCAAGTGGTGGTGGCCCACCTGATTTCACGCGCCCCCTTGTCCGGCCTGAAGAAGTAGGACGCCATGACCCTGAGCACCTCGCACCGCCAGCCCCTCGCCGACGAGGTCACCGCCAAACTCCGGCAGATGATCCACTCCGGCGAGTGGCCCCTTGACCAGCGCATCCCCGCCGAGCCGGAACTGATGCAGGGCCTGGGCGTCTCGCGCGGCACGTTGCGCGAGGCCATCAGGGCCCTGGCCCACAGCGGGATGCTGGAGGTCCGCCGGGGCGACGGCACCTACGTCCGCGCCACCAGCGAGATGTCCGGCGCCGCCCGGCGTATGTACCAGGACCACACGGACGAACACATCCTCGAGGTCCGGCTGGGCCTGGACACCCAGGCCGCGCGCCTGGCCGCCCGGAACGCAACGGCCGACGACGTCGCCGCCCTGCGTGCCGTGCTCGCCACCCGGGAGGTCGCCTGGAACGCCGGGGACTTCGAGGGTTGGGCCCGGGCCGACTGGGACTTCCACGCCCGCGTTGCCCAGGCCACCGGGAACCCGCTGCTGCACGAGCTCTACGTCAGTTTCGGCGACGTGTTCCACCAGGACCTGCTCAAGCAGCAACGCAAGGGCCGGCTGGACGGCCTCACGTACGAGGGCCACGGGGCCCTGGTGGACGCGATCGAGGCCCACGACGCCGACGCCGCGGTGGCCAGCGTCAACCAGAACCTGAACACCTGCGCGGAGTGGCTGCGGGCGTAGGTCCAGTTCCTGCGTGGTGGCCCAACCTACTTCCAGAGGCGCGCAGAGGTGGGGTTTCTCCGCAGGCCAGCCACATCAGTAGGCTTACTACCTGACGCAGGTAGTTACGCCCCGGGTGCCGCCCGCATCCTGGATGCCCGCCGATGACCAGGAGTTTCGATGTCACGAGCAACCCACCAGGCCCCGAACGAAGAGACTTCGGGTGAAGAGACCCCGGGTGAAGAGACCCCGAGTGAAGTGACGCCGGGTGAAGTGACGCCGGCGAAGCCGCGGGAGCGGAAGCCGCCCGGCGCGCTGTGGGCCGATGGATTCGGAAGAGTCGGGATCCGCTCGGCCCAGGTCCTGCTGATCCTGGCAGTGGCCGTGGCCTCTGTGTACGCCCTGATGCAGATCAAGCTTCTGGTCATTCCGGTCCTGATCGCCCTGATCCTTGCCGCGGCCATCGGCCCGTTCGTCAACGTGCTCCGCCGCCGCGGCCTGCCGGGCGCCGCGGCCACAGGACTGGCGTTTGTGGCGCTCCTGCTCCTGCTGGCAGGCGTCGGGACGGTCATCTACTTCTCCGTCCGGAGCCAGTGGGCCGAGCTGGCGCAGCAAGCCTCCTCGGGGCTGGACGAGCTGGAGCAGTTCCTGCTCACCGGTCCAATTCCGATCGACCGGGAGCAGCTGAACCAGGCCCGGGAGGGGATCATCCAGTTTGCCACCAGCAGCCAGGTCCGCTCGGGTGCCATCACCGGACTGTCCGTGGTGACGGAGTTCCTGGCCGGGAGCGCACTGATGGTGGTCATCCTGTTCTTCTTCCTCAAGGACGGCGCGAAAATCTGGAACTTCTTCCTGCGTCCCTTCAGCGGGCAGCGGGAAGCAAAACTCCGCCGGGTGGGCAGCCGCACCCTCGAAGTCCTGGGCGGCTACGTCCGCGGCACCGCCATCGTGGCCCTGGTGGATGCCGTGGCCATCGGCGCCGCGCTCCTGATCCTCCAGGTTCCGCTGGCGTTCCCGCTGGCCATCATCATCTTCATGACCGCTTTCATCCCGCTGGTGGGAGCCACGGTGGCCGGCATCCTCGCGGCCCTGGTGGCCCTCGTGGCCAACGGTCCGGTGGTGGCGCTGATCGTGGTGGCCGTGGTGATCGCCGTGAACCAGTTGGAAGGCGACCTGCTGCAGCCGATCGTGATGGGCAAGTCACTCCAGCTTCACGCCCTGGTGATCCTGATGGCGCTGACTGCCGGCACCATCCTGGCGGGCATCATCGGCGCGGTCCTGTCCGTCCCCATGGCGGCCGTAATCTGGGCTGTCATTCAGGTGTGGACCGCTGAGGATCCGAACCTTGAGGACATGAATCCGGACCTCCCGCCGCCCGCCAGCCAGCCGGCCTGAGCCGGATTTTCAAAATCGACGCGCCTATTCCCTGACGCGCTGGAAATATCGAGTGCGCCAAGAAACCTGCGCGTCGCGAACGGCTTTGCGCGTCGCAACAACAGCGCCCGACGACGGTCCGGCACCTGGGTGCCGAACCGCCGTCGGGCGTTGCCGCGTCCTAGTACTGCCGCTACCGCTTAGGGGCGGAGGCCCTGGAATACGTTCTTGGGCCGCTGCATCTCGCCGTGCTTGGCGCCGAGGATAATCACGGCCGCGGCGAACGCCGGAATGGCCCATTGCAGCAACTTGAGCTGCTCCTGTGCTGACTTCAACTCGTCCGAGGCTCCCGGCCTGGGTTCGGTGGCGCCCTCGCTGCCCTGGTCCGCGAGCTTCTCCACCTTCTTGCCAAGGATGCCGGCGTAGAGCGTCACGGCGGCACCGGCAACCGTGACCGCCGTCTTGATCGCCGTGTCGCGGGCAACTCCGTCCTGCTTGGCGATGCGTCCCTTGTTCTCCCAGGCGATGGCGAGGTCAGCCACCAAGTGGGAGGCGAATGCCGCCGTCTGGATCGGAGCCCACTTCATCCAGCCTGCGCTCGAAAGACGGGTGCGTTCCGTCGGATCCTTGGCCTCCGCCGTCGCCCCGTTCAGACCGATGGCTCCCATCAGCGCGCCGCCGAACCATGCCGCAGCGCTCAGATCGTGAATGGACCGGGCAAAAAGATTTCCTGCCATGTTGTGGCTCCCTAACGTCGAACTTGCTTCCGAGATGCCATGGTAAGCACACTTAGTAATATTGCGAAAGCCCGACGTTCAGCTGGGCTGCGCGTAATAGTCGCCCTGCCAAGCTAGGCCAGGACGTTAAAGCAACGCGGGGTCACTTCCTGCCCAATAAACCGTGATTATTGGGCAGGAAGTGACCCCGCGTTGGGTCCGGGGCGCCGGTTAGACGTTCGCGGCTACGCCGTCGCGGGAGATGGCCACCATGTCCTCGCGCGGCACCACCTTGATGCGCTCCCGCTTGACCTCTACACCATGCGATCCGCCGGCCTCCGTGGCAGCGGAGCCGAGGGCGAGTTCGTGGGCGTCCAGTGCCAGCCAGCCTTCCCAGCTGGTGAACTTCACGCCGCGGGCGTCGAGGAGTTCGACGACGGCATCCGCCTCGGGAACAGCGGCGACCGGAAGGTTTTCGCGGTCCTCCAGCAGGTACGTCACGGTCTCAAGGGCGTCGCCCTTGGTGTGGCCGATCAGGCCGACCGGTCCGCGCTTGATCCAGCCGGTGGCGTAGATGCCCGGCACTTGGGTGCCGGCGGCATCCAGGACGCGGCCGCCGTCGTTCGGTACCACGCCCTTCTTGTGGTCGAACTCGATCTCCGGCAGCGCCGAACCGAAGTAGCCGATCGAGCGGTAGACGGCCTGGACCGGGTAGTCCACGAACTCGCCGGTGCCGCGCGCGTTGCCGGTGCCGTCCAGCTCGGTGCGCTCGAACTTCATGCCGGCAACCTTGCCCGGCGTCACGGCGTCGTCGTAAATTTCCACCGGGCTGTGCAGGAAGTGCAGGTGCAGGCGCCGGGAAGCGGTCAGCTCGGAGAGGTCCTCGGGCTGCTCGGCGATCCAGTTGGTGAGGGTGCCCACCATGGTCTTGACCTGGTTGTTGCTCTGGATCAGGCGGTCCGATTCCTCGTCGAACTCGAAGTCCTCGGCGTACAGGATGATGTCCACGTCCTTGGAGTGGGACAGCTCGCGGAGCTCCAGCGGCGTGAACTTGACCTGGGCCGGGCCGCGGCGGCCGAAGACGTGCACGTCCGTGACCGGCGAGTTCTTCAGGCCGGCGTAGACGTTGTCCGGGATTTCAGAGACCAGCAGGTCGTCGGCGTGCTTGGAGAGCATGCGGGCCACGTCCAGGGCCACGTTGCCGTTGCCGATCACGGCGATTTCCTTGGCGTCCAGCGGCCATTCGCGGGCTACGTCGGGGTGGCCGTCGTACCAGGAGACGAAGTCCGCGCCGCCGTAGGAGCCGTCCAGCTCGATGCCCGGGATGTTCAGGTCCGCGTCCTTGATGGCGCCGGTGGCGAAGATGACGGCGTCATAGTGCGTGCGGAGGTCCTCGATGGAGATGTCCGTGCCGTAATCCACGTTGCCGAAGAAGCGGATGTCGCCGCGGTCCAGGACCTTGTGCAGGGCGTTGACGATGCCCTTGATGCGCGGGTGGTCCGGGGCCACGCCGTAGCGGATCAGGCCGTAGGGTGCCGGGTAGCGGTCAAAGAGGTCGATGCTCACGGTCAGCTCGCCGCTCTTGACGGCTTCGCTCTTGGTGAGGATGTCCGCGGCGTAGACGCCGGCCGGGCCGGAGCCTACAACGGCAACGCGCAGCGGACGCTCGGCAGATCCTACGGAGGTGCTTGATGACACGGCTGTGTTCCTTTATCTTCTGCATCGGTTGCTCCGTAGGTGCCCTTTTGAGCCTTCATAAGGGCAGTTGCGGAGCAATCGATGGATTTCAGGGGGTTAGAACTCGGGTGGTACGGGGCTTGTTCGGGGTGGTGGTGCTGTAGTCCGCTGTCCTGAAGTGCGACGGCGCGAACGGGCTGACGCGGACAACGTCGCCGATCACAATCACAGCAGGATTTGCGACGCCGGTGGCTTCCGCCTGGTCGGCGATGGAACCGAGGGTGCCGATCGTCACGCGCTGATTCGGCAGATAGCCGTTCTCAACGATGCCAACTGGAGTGTCCTGAGGCAAACCGGCGCCGGCCAGGGCGGCAGCGGAATCCCGAAGTGCGGCCACGCCCATCAGCAGGATGATGGTGTGATCTGCCCGGGCGGGGACCTCGGACAGCTCCTCGTGGCCGGTGACAACACTGAAACCCTTGGCCAGGCCGCGGTGGGTCACGGGGATGCCGGCGGCGGCCGGGACGGAGATCGCGGACGTCACGCCGGAAACCACTTCAACCTCGACGCCGTGCTGCCGGCAGTATTCGGCTTCCTCGCCGCCGCGGCCCAGGACGTACGGATCGCCGCCCTTGAGCCGGACCACGCGGTGCCCCTTCAGGGCTTCGTCCACAAGGATGCGGTTGATCTCGGACTGCGGAACGGGATGGTGGCCGGGAGCCTTGCCCACCTCGATGACGCGGACGTCGGGGGCAAGTTCGTTGAGCAGTCCGCGCGGGCCGAGGCGGTCTGCCACCACGACGTCGGCCTGGCCGAGCAGCCTGCGGCCGCGGACGGTGATGAGGCCGGTGTCGCCGGGCCCGCCACCCACAAGGGCAACGGAGCCCCGGTGGGCACGCTTCCGGCGGAGCGGGAGGTCGCCGGTCTCCAGTGCGGTGGCGACGGCGTCACGCAGGGCCATGGCACGGCGCGGGTCGCCCCCGGCGTTCACGGCGATCTGCACGTCATCAACCACAGCGACGGCGGGCGTCCACGCGGCTGAGGCTTCGTGGTCGGAGGCGTTGACGCACCAGATGCGCTGCGCCTCGGCGTCGGCCGACACCTGGGTGTCCACGGCGGGATCGCCGGTGGCCGTCTGGACGAACCAGACGCCGTCGACGTCGGAGGGAAGGTAAGTGCGCGGCTCCCAGGTGAGGAGGCCGGCGTCGGCCAGTTCGCGGAGCGCGGCGGAGGCAACGGGAGCCACGACGGTGACCCGGGCACCGGCGTCGAGCAGACCCTTGGCGCGGCGGGCTGCCACGGGACCGCCGCCCACCACCAGCACGGGGCGGCCGAGCAGCCGCAGCGCTGTGGGGTAAATATCCTGAATTGCCATGAATCAACGGTAGGGCCGCGCCGTTTCACCAACAACGGCAGTGGAAACACCAGTTCACGTAAGGTAAC